>JAJYGJ010000085.1 GCA_021790695.1 Nitrospirota bacterium
AAACCCGTGCCTGTGAACTCTTCCTCGTCCCATGTGCCGTCGGCATTTTGCGCCTCCAGGAGATAACGGACGCCGCGGACCGCTTCCTCGGAGTCCTCCTCGCCGGCCGCGATCAGGGCCAGCACCGCCCATGCCGTCTGTGAGGCGGTGCTCGGGCCATGCCCCTTAAGGCGGTGGTCGGAATAAGACTCGCAGCACTCGCCCCATCCGCCGTCCAGGTTCTGGAAGTTCTTGATCCACCTCACGGCCATCCGCACATAGGGCTTCGAGAGGTCCTCGCCTATGGAACTGAGCCCCATGAGCACGGACCATGTCCCGTAGATGTAATTCACGCCCCATCTGCCCCAGAAGGAGCCGTCATGCTCCTGTGTCTTTTTGAGATAGGCAATGGCCCGCTGGACCACGGGGTCCGGCAGCCCGAAACCCGCGATGCCCATCATCTCCAGCACCCTGCCGGTCACATCCGCCGTGCTGGGGTCGATCATCGCCTCCAGATCGGCAAAGGGTATCTCGTTCAGGACGTCCTTGTCGTTGTCCACGTCAAAGGCGCCCCAGCCGCCGTCGCTGCCCTGCATTCCGAGGACCCAGTTGATCCCTTTCTTTATCTTTTCCTCCAGCCCCTCCAGCCGCGGGGCATAGCCGCAAAGGAACATCAGGACCACGGCAGTGTCATCGACGTCCGGGTAGAAGCTGTTCTCAAACTCGAACGCCCAGCCCCCCGGCTTGACCCCTGGTTTTTTAATGCTCCAATCGCCTTTTTTGTCTATCTGCTTGGACACGAGCCATTCGCAGCTTTTGATAAGCGCGGGATGCTCCCTCGGCATCCCGGATGCGGCAAGCGCTATGGACGTGAGCGCCGTGTCCCAAACGGGGGATATGCAGGATTGAAGGACAAGCCCTCCATCGGTCTCCATGGTAAATCTTTCGAGGGCCCGGAGCCCCCTGGCCACCGGCGGGCTCTCGACGCCGTGCCCGAGGGCCGCCAGCGCGAATATGGAGTTTATCATCGCGGGCTGTATGCCGCCCCAGTCGCCCGTCTTTTCCTGGTGGTCGAGTATCCATTTTTTTGCCGCCCGGAGGCCCTTCGGCTTGAGCGGCCTCAGGGGGAACCTCTCCATACCCTTCATCGTCCTGTCCAGGAGGAGAAAGAATTTCTTTACCGTCCCGCGTAAAAACCCGTCCTTGACCCGGCCCGAGCCCTTGTCGCCCCTGGTGAAAATCTCGTCTATGCGCGCGCTCTCCGGGGGGTGCACCACCGGCCTCATCTCCAGTATTATCATCAGCGGGACGATCGTGGAGCGGGCCCAGCTTGAAACGTTGTAAATGCTGAAGAGAAATTTTGGCGGCACAAGCATGATCTCCACGGGCATGGAGGGCAGCTCCTTCCAGCTCACCTGCCCGAAAAGCGCAAGGAATATCTTCGTAAAGACCCTCGCGGCCCCTACCCCGCCCTCCGCCAGTATGAATTCCCTCGCCCTCCTTAAAGGCGGCTCATCCGGGCCCATGCCGACAAGTTTCAGCGCGAAATACGCCTCTAAGGTCGCGTTCAGGTCGCCCCTGCCGCCCCAATGAATCGGCCACGTGCCGTCCGGCCTCTGTTTATTCAGGATATAGGAGGCTATCTTCTTGTCCCTCTGGCGGTCCTTGAGGCCCACAAAATGAAGGAGCATCAGGTACTCGGACGTGATGGTCACGTTGGATTCCAGCTCGTACCACCAGTAGCCTTCCTCGTGCTGCTCCGCCAGATAACGGGCCTGCGATTTTTTGACCGCGCCCTCCGCTTCCTCGGTCAGGCTGGGCGCCTTCGGGAACGGTTTCAGTTCACCCTTCATGCCGGGATGGGTGACGATCATATTACTACTGAGGCCGCGACGGTTTTTAATTTTCATACCTCGTAAAAGCGCCTTGTTTCATTGATCTTCCCCGCGGCATTTTTGTCCGCGGGGAATCTAATGCAAGGAATTTTAATTTTTATCATATTCGCTCGCTTGACCCGCGGCGATTTTTGCCCGCGGGAATACGCTCGCTATACATTCAGCCATAACATAACAGACGCATGGCGCAATGTCAATTATATTTATTTTTCGAGCAGTTTTTCGATTCCCCGCCCCGCGCGGCCGGGCGGCGGGCATCCGTCGATCTTCCCTTTTTTTATCATAATCCGCCCGCCGGTCCCGCGGGGCGCAAGGGCAATTTTGCCCGCGGGCAATACGCTCGCTGTCCATTCCATTTACTTCTTGGGCGTTGAAATCTCATGGGTGCAGGCCGCGCCCCGGGTGCGCCACGTCCCGGAGCGCTTGCCGGAGCCCATCGCCATAAGGGATATCCCGATCATGATGACCAGGATGCCGGCCCAGCGGTACCAGGTGACATCCTCCTTCAGGAATGTCCTTGCCAGAAAGGCCGCCGCGACATAGGAAAAAGAGGTAAGGGGCATGACGTAGCTTAAGTCCGCCATGGCAAGCGATACGAGATAAAGGAAGAAAAAGCAGGCAAGAAGGGACGTGCCCGCGATAATATACGGGGAGGTTATCACGCCGCCGAACCAGCCGATCCACTGCGACGGGTTTCGCCACTCGATCTCCCCGATCCTCCTCATGCCGTAGCTTAAAAGGGTCTCGCCGGCCGCGGCGCAAAGCGCGGCGGCAAATATGATGCCAAGTGTCTTCATTTTAAAATCTCCTCCAAAAATAAAAAACCGGAAACGGATTCAGGGCGCATCCGCAATTTTATACCTTTTGGACGATATCTTTAAAGCCCGCGGGGGTCAGTCCGCGCGAATTCACGGCCTCCAGCACGCGGGGCGACGTAAGGGCCTCAAGCTCCGCCCGTCCGGCGGCGCCGTCCATATCCGGATGGGCGAAGACCTCCGAGACCGGCCCTTCGATCCTGGAGACAAGGCCCCGAAGATAATCCTCCGTTACCCGGCCCGGGCGCGAAATGCCATAAGTGCGCGCGGAAAGCAGCCCGCGGGCCCCGGCGGTCCCGGCGTTCCGGACTTTCAGGGCCCTGAAGACGGCCCATTCCGTTATTGCCGGAAGGCTGTCCAGGGCCGTCCAGAAAGGCCCGGGCGGTATCCTTATCCACTTCACGCCCCGCCTTTGGGCCACGCGGCAGAGGACCCCGAATATTACGGGATGGACGTGCAGGTGGTGGTGAGAGTCGGCATGAACCGGCCTCAGGCACGCATCCTCCAGGCGGTCAAACTGGGCCTCGATCTCGGCCTCCAACTGCCCTCGGAGCCGCCTCCGGTGTATCCAGTATCTGATCCCGGCCCGTGCCGGGCTCTCATCGAAAAAACCCCTTTCGTCGGTCAGCCCGGGTATCTCGGAAGGCGGCAGCACCGACCTTCCATCGACCAGGGTGACATGGATTCCAACCGACATGCCGGGCAACCCCCGCGCCGCCAGTGCCGCCTCCTCGAAGGCCGCTCCCGCAGCCATAATGCTGACCGACCGCAGGACACCCTCATGGAAGGCCCTGAGCGCCGCCTGGTTGACCGAATGGCTGGCGCCGAAGTCATCGGCGTTAACTACCAGATAGCGGGGGGTATCCGGGGCAATTTTATCCGTCAAACCGGACGGCCGGCCCTTTTTTATCGGGCCGCTTCCTTTCTTTTGGCCATGAAGGAGAGGAACTCCCTGCCTTCCCTGGCCCTCCTTCTGAAGACCTCCCGGTCGGAGAGCATCTCCTTCAATATCCTCAGCACTGGACGCGGCCTGAAGTAGAAACGCCTGTAAAAGCGCTCCACAGTCTCGAACATCTCCTCCTTGGGCAGGTGCGGATAGGAGAGGACCGCGGTCTGGATGCCACCCTTGACAAGCTCTTTCCGGGAATCTTTGCCCGCTCGATCATCGTCCGTCTTGAGCCATCCTTCCTTCAGCGCCTGCCTGTAAAGCTCCGTCCCGGGATAAGGAGCGGCAAGAGAGACCTGGATGCTGTACGGATCGATCCACTTGGCGAAACGGATGGTCTCCTCAATGGTCTGGGCGGTCTCGCCGGGAAGCCCGATTATGAAACAGGCGTGGATGAGGACGCCAAGGTCCTTGCAGGCCTTAACGAACTTTCCGGCCCCCTCCACGGTGATGCCTTTTTTGATGTTGTCCAGTATCCGCTGGTTTCCGGACTCGAAGCCTACTACCAATAGTCTCAGGCCGTTTTCCTTGAGCGTCTTCAGCGTCTCGTAAGGCACGTTCGCCCTGGCCGTCGCGGACCATTTGAGCCCGAGGGGGCCGATCATCTTTGCGATTTTTGCCGCCCGCGAAGGGTTCCCGGTGAACGTGTCGTCGTCAAAGTAATACTCCTTGACCTGCGGGAAGAGGGTCTTGGAGCGGCTCAACTCCTCATAAACGTTCTCGGGGCTCCTTGTACGATAGGCCCTGCCGCCTATCGTATGGGGCCAGAGGCAAAAGGCGCACCGGGCCACGCAACCCCGCGCCGTGTATATCGCCATATAAGGATGGTCCAGGTATCCGTCATAATAATTTTCTATTTTCAGATCGCGCGCGTAGATATCGGTGACAAAAGGCAGGGCGTCCAGATCGGTTATCAGGGGGCGGTCCGGCGTGCGGACGAGTTTCCCGTCCGCGAGGTACGCGACCCCGTCCACTTTCCTGAAATCCCGCCCCTCCGCGATTTCCGCGATTGTGTAATCGAACTCCCCCGTGCAGACAAAATCGATTGAATCCGAGCTTTCAAGGGTTTCACGGGGAAGGACCATCGCATGGGGACCGACAAACCCGACCAGGATGCCGGGATAGGTTTCCTTGAATTTCCGGGCCACGGCGCAATCGTTGCCTATTGTGGGAGTGCTCGTATGGATCACGACCATGTCAAATCCCTTGCCGGCGCGGACCACCTCCTCAACGCCCATATCGGCGGGCGGCGCATCGACAAGAAGGCTTTCCTTCACGAGCCCGGCGGCATAGGCTAGCCACGCCGGATACCAGAAAGAGCGGATCTCCCGCCTTGCCTGATACCGGGCGCCGGCGCCCCCGTCAAACCCCATAAAGGAGGGCGGATTCAGGAAAAGGACGCGCATACCGAGGGGCCGCCTTCCGGGGAGCGGTTCTGTTCATCCGTTATCACGATTTCAATTCGTTCCATAATTATTTTTCGCTTAAACTTAAAAACAAAAAACGGGCGCGGACCACATTGGGAAAAAGGCCTCCAAACGGACAAAAACAGGGCCAAAAAAGCATAACACACTATATCATAAAAACAAAAGGATTCAAAAACGCGGGTGGTGGTACAGTTTGATAACGCCAGGTGACGTCGGCTTTCGCTGTTTGAGCTTTCTTTCTGCCGCTGCACGGACTCTTTCCGCTCATGCCCGCCCAAACTCGCCCTTAAACGGGCTCAGACATGGGCGGGCAAAGGAGTTTCGCGGAAATTCGCCGGCATCGGCAACGAAAAAAAGCTATGACGCTCAAGCCGATATCGCCTGGCGTCTATCCATCCCGGGTTCCATAAACTCAAACTGACACACTGCCAAAACGCGGGTGGCCGGCCAATATCGCCGATGCAATGACTTTATCTCTGAGCGAGGCGTTGACACAGTCCGCGCTGCAACACTCTCGCCGCGGTGACAAGGTTTCTCTTGAAAATAAACGCGTTTCCCCAGCCGCGGCCGATTTTTGTTAGCCGATTCGGCTGGAGCGAGACGCGTACGCGATATTCTTTCCTGACGGAAATTTGAAAGGCTGGTTTCCAGTCTGCCGTACCAGGAATTACCATGACCGGTACTGGCAGGATTTCCGTCACAACGACCAGCAGGGGATAAATTATCTCTTTCGCAGCTTGGATTGTATTATGACAGCACCAGGAGTTCCCGTGACCATTCCGGAGGAGCACATCTTTGCTAACGATGTTAAAGTACGCATATAGGCTGGACTTGTCTCGGTAATATACGCACTTACGGGAGCCGCTAAAATACGGGCTGGCGGTTAAGAATAGCAAAACAGGGACGGTGACCGTTTTTCAATAGCCCAATGTGAGTGTTTGATATGGCCTCCAGTTTGAAATTGAATGGCTTTGTTATACTTTAAGGTAAGGGTTAAGAATGAAATTTGAATGGGACGAGAACAAAGAGAAGGCTAACAGGCTGAAGCACAAGGTCTCCTTTCTTGAGGCGTGTTATATTTTTTCCGATAAATACATGCTTACACTTTTCGATGAAGAGCATTCGGACGATGAAGATAGGTGGATAACCATTGGACGGGGATTGAACGATAAAATTCTTGTCGTTGTCCACACGTACAGGAAAATAAAAGGCAGCGAAGCTATGCGGATAATATCCGCTAGAAAGGCAACCAAGCATGAAGAAGCAAAGTATTTCGAGAGAAGGGGATAATATCATGAAAAAAGAATACGATTTCACGAAAGCCGTTCAGGGGAAATTTTACAGGCCTCTGGAAAAGCTCGAAATCCCAATATACCTGGATAAAGAGGTCAAAGAGTTTTTCGGCAAGACGGCATCCAGAAAAAAGATCGGCCTCGATAAAGTTGTAAACACCATTTTGCGCAAGGAAATGGAGATGCTCAAGACCATGGGGATTTAGGAAGAGGAAACATCAAAGGACACATCACATATTCTTCTGGAAACCCGCGTCGGTCCCGCGCAATGTGACCATTAGATAACGCCCCGTACTCCTCACAGTTTGAAGTGACTCTCGCGGCGCGAACTTCTGGACGGATCATTGTTCGCCGCAGGTTCGCTAAAAATGCCATTGTTTCAATCGGTATTTTATTTCACATACCCCGCGCCATGGCTGTTCACGGCTTGTCAAAGGACGCCTCGCCCGCTGCGGAACGGGATGATTTCAGGGGCGGTGACGGGGCCTTCGCAGATAGAGCCACGCGTTCACCCCGATCAGAAGGAGGGTCGCGGCAAAGACAAACCCCTTCGATACGTCAAGGTACACGATCTCCCGGGCGTAATGCGCGATAAAGGAGCCCGCGTATGCGCCGGACGGGGCCCCCTGCCGGAACCCTCTTTCCCTGAGGCCGTCTTCAAGAATGGTCAAGGGGCAATACCAGCCGGCGATCTGGATGAGGAGCGCGAATAGCAGCCCCGAGACGTGCACAATCCCGACCGCGAGGTATCTCCTGCCCCAGTACGCTCCGATGAAAAGAAAAATAATCCATAGGAGGTGGATTACAACTACGGCGCCGGCCAGGAGCATGTAAGGCATATTTTTTATTATACGTGACGCCGCGCGAACGGATTTGATAAGCTTTACGCATGGGCAAGGAAGAAAACGGCAATGAACCGGAGGCGGTCCGGATCCCGATAGACGGGGCGCTCGACCTTCATGCCTTCGATCCCCGCGAGGCCGGCGACCTTCTGCCCGAATACATCCGCCTGTGCCGCGAGCGGGGGATATTCGAGATACGCGTCATCCATGGAAAGGGCAGCGGGGTTCTCCGTGAAAAAGTCCATTCCATCCTGAGACGCCTGCCGGAAGTCTCATCGTTCCGGATCGCGGATGAACAAAGAGGCGGCTGGGGCGCGACGATTGTCTCCCTGAAAGATAACCGCCTGAAACACCGGTGACTTTTCGCTTCGGAATCAATTTTGAGACGGGTCCTTCAAAAGACCCTCTTCCAGGTCTCCGTCCTTCCCAAAAGCGGAATGACGAGATACCCCCTCAGTTTGAGGGCGCTGGGGGAGGCAAGGCTTAGAGAGCAACTGTATGTATCCCCGCTGTCGGGGTCGTAAACCCTCCCCTTCCAGGAATTGGGGCCATTATAGCGGGCGTGGATTATCACCAGTCCAAGTATCGGGCCGCCCCTCAAACGCGGATCGGGGTTTTTATCGTCAATGGCCGGGAGGCCGTTATCGCCATTGGGCTGCCTGAGCCAGACCAGCTTCCCCAGAAACTCGCCGCCTTTTTTGTATATCATCACCCTGGCGTCGCCTTTTTGGGTAAGCCAGGTGCCTACGATCGCATCGGCTCCGGGCGCAAAGGTTTTTGCCCCAGAGGCAGGCCCCGCCCACGCCGCGGAGGCCAGGAAAAGGGCGGCAACCACTATAAGCCAGGCGCTGGCAGCGCCGCCCCAATATCTCTTTGGCCTTCCGGGATATCTTTCCAGCCTGCCGGGACATCTTTTGGGCCTGCCGGCCCGGGAGATCCGATAGGTTATGGAGGTCCGATAGGTTATGGGCATAACCTGTTATTTTACATAAAACCCGCCCCGTCAATCCGCCACGTTTATGCATTCTTCCGTGAACGGGTCGACCTCCCTCACGGTCCCCACCTGCCACTTGCCGGGCGGAAGCGTCAGGGGCCGGTGCTCTTCATGCGTCACCTCGGCCGGCCCGGTCACCTTCAGATAAAGGACCCCTCCCACCTCGTACGCCTCGATCCGCCCGCGTGCCACGTGTGCGTGTCCCGTGGTCTCGCCCTCGGCGACCACAAAGCGCCCGGGCGGATGGTCCGCTTTCCTGGAGACCGCCGGTATCTCGGACTTGAAGAAAAAAACATCTCCCTGCACTATCAGGTCAACTCCGCTGGGTTCCATTTTCTACCTCCTATGCGCCAGCTCAATGCCTCCCGGCAGGTCTTTATCCCGGGCGGGACGCCCTCGAGATGATAGACCCCCAGGCTTGGATTTCTCATCTTCAGATATTTTGCCCTTGTCGCCATATCCGGAAGCGGAAGCTCCAGAAGCTCATACCCGTTCCATCTGTCGATCGTCTTTGCGTGCAATTCCCGGCAGACCCGCTCAATCCCGATCTTCCGGACAAGCTCGCGCCTCTCTTCCGGGCTTCTCGTCTTCAGCAGGAGAGCGCTGTCAAGTTTACTGCCGGCAGTGGTGATGATTTGCTCGTCCACCGGGATGCCGTTCAGGAAATAAAATTCGCAGCCGTCCCGCCATCGAATGGCCGGCCCGGCATTGTTATGAAGCTCGCCGGTCCCGTTTCTGTGGATTTCCGCGGGCCTCCTGGCCAGCACCGCAAGCCCGTCCAGGAGCACCGACATGAATACCCCGCTTTTTATCTGCTCCATTGCCAGCCTCAGGAGAGGATGGCCCACCATGCCGATCCTCTGCCAGAAATCATAATAGCAGTGCCAGTCGGCAAGCCAGGCAAGCCCCCAGGAGGAAAAATCCTCGAAACCGGACCCCGCGAGCGTTTTTATCTGCCTGCATACCCTGGACCAGACCTGCAATTTCACAGGCGCCCCGACACGCAGGCATATCTCGTGTTCCACCCGGTACCTGAGGTCCCAGTCCACCCGCTCCAGGACCGCACGGTCGGCGTCAGACCAGACGACAGCCATATTGCGCATGATGGTCCGCGCGGGCGTATGGCCCGCAAAATCGGACGGGCCGGATGGTCCGTCCGGATGCCGCCTGTAAGCGCCTAGCGCCTGCTGGCAGCCAAGAGGCGAGTCCGCGACCAGCACCAGAGGCTCGGGAAGGCCGGAAGTCTTGTACCAGTAATGAATCGTGCCCGCGGCCCCGGCGGCATCCAGGGAGTCGCCCGCCAAAAGGGCCTGCCCCACCCAGTAATCCGCGCAGCGAGCAAGGACTTTTTCCTGACTGGCCGATAAGCTTTCCAGCTTTTTCATGTTCGAGCCCCCTGCCGGGTCGATCAACCAATTCGATCAACTACCGGATAAACCTGCCCTCCTTAAAGCAATCATATCCCTTTTCCCCCTCGAAATGAAGAGGCGTAACGTCAAAACCGGGCTTCCAAAAAATACAACCTTCAGGAGAAAAAGTCAATAAGAAATTGTTTCGATAATAAAAGGACATGCGCTTGTTTCCCTTCGAAATAAAGGCCCGGCAATCAGGTTCACGACCACTTTTACGGGCGGAGGATTTTGGATGTCATACCGGCCAAGGCCGGCATGACCGCTCCGACGGTCTTTCCGGCACGGGGCCCCCGGAAAACCGGTTCTCCGGAGGAAATCCGCCCGCCGCCACACCCGCGGCAAGCCGCAATGAATTGAATGTTAAAGTTTTTATTGAAATTTCCGATACTAAATATGTGTAATATGGACAAAATACGGGGTGACACTGTATAATTTTCCAACTTTGAACAACTGATAAAATGCTTTATAAACACGAAGATTTAGATTAAGCGGATGAGAGTCCCGCAGACAAACGACGCAGCCGGGGCCGTCGGAAGATTAATGGGCGCGATACGCGTCAAAAGGATACGCGTCAGCAGAGACGTGGCCGCGCCACCCTCGCCAAACCCTTCAGCGGAAAACAAAGCGATACCTCCCACGGCGAAAACAACGTCCGGCCGGGTGATCGTGGGCGTTGACATAGGGCACAAAAATGTAAATTTGGTGAAAGCGGCCAAATCCCACGGCAGATGGGAAATTCCGGATTGGAGGAGCATCCC
>JAJYGJ010000218.1 GCA_021790695.1 Nitrospirota bacterium
GCAGGCGGCTGAGATGTGCTCCTTAACTACTTCATCTTTAATCATTTCAGCCGACAATATCTCTTGCAAATCTTTACCAATTATTTCTTTTAATAAGGCATCAGTTGATAATTTTGCAGCGTCATAATAGTTTCTAACGGTTGCCGGATCAGCAATCTGACCATAATGTTTAATGATGACTCTTTGTTTGTTCAGTGCTTTAAGGGTGCCAGACTTTTTAACAGACTTGCCGATTTTTTTAAGTTCACCAATGAGCTGGCCAAAATCCAATGATTCGAGTGCCTTATCATTATCGACACCGAGTTCGATCAAACAAGAGTATAGAACAAGCTCCAAACCATCTTGCAAAATAACTAATCCGGCTGAAGCAAGATATTTGTCATCAACAGTGCATAATTCTTGCGCTTTATCAAACAACGTCCGTGCTGTAATAAGAGTGTTAAGCGTTTCTTGTTTCATTTGATATTACCGTTATAGTTTGCCACTTTTGTAATTTACACCTTTTGGGCAGTATTTTAAAAGGCAGGATTGAGGACGAAAGAATAGACAATGAATTTGATTTAAACCTTAATCTTCGGCCTCACCTCCTCGATTCCCTTTATCTTTCCTGTCTTCAGGCCCTCAAAATAAGACACCGTCTCACCGAAGGCCTCGGCGTTGAAGGGCGTGTAGTAAGAGGAGAGTTCCTTACCGTCCTGCATCCGGACGATGAACGGCCCGCCGAAATAGCCGTCCTTTATGAGCCCTCGCGCGATGGCATCCTTCTCTCGGCGCAGGTTGCAGACAATTGAGTAGAGGATATTTCTCCTTAGCTCCCGGTCCGAATTCATGAGGGCTATATCAGGATTGCTTCGGCCGAGCTTCTTGGACACTTCTTCAAGCACGCCTGCCTGGAAATATACATGCCCGTCCGGCATCGAGAAGGCGCCCCATCGGGGACCGTCCAGGCGGTTGATATAGGGCTTTAGCTCCGCCAGGAACCTTTCGGCGTCGAACCAGGGGAGGGGCACCTCCTTCATTCTGGCCTTTTCCTTTTCCTCCGGGGCATGGCTGATAAAGATGCTGTCCTTTTCGGCTTTCTGCCGGCCGGGCCCTATTTTTGGGGCCGGCTGAAGAGGCTCTTCCGGTCCAGGCGCCGGCTTCGCCTCTTCCAGGTGCTCCTGGACGTTTTTGGCCATCTCCATGCGCCTCGCGGCCTGGTCCGCCTCTTTAAGCTTCTCTCCCAATAGCCCCTTCGGGCTTCTATGGTGGTCCGTAATTGCCTTATTGACCTCGTCCTTATATGGAAGCTCGCTGTAGCCCTTCAGGCCCTCAAGAATCGTTACGCTGATGAGCGGATGGTCTCCCGTAGAGTAAAAGGTCTTCATAAAAGACGGAAGCTTTCCCAGATCATGCCCAAGGGAAGCTATCAGGACCTTGGGAAGCATCGCGGCGGAGCCCTTAAAGGCCTTTATCATCTCTTCCGCCACATTCAGGGTATGCCGGTAGAGCTTTACCCCGGCCAGGACATTGTAGACGGTTTTGTCAAAGAGGCGATCGGGCTCTCCCTTTGTGTTGGCAACGGATGGGCAGTCCCCTTCCCGGTCGAGAAGGCCCAAAATCTCCTTGACTACGCCGCCCGCCGGGGTGGCGGCAAAGGTCCTATCTTTCACGTATTTGTCGTAAAAATCCTGTAACTCCGGATGTTCGATGGATAGGTTTTCGGCCTCCAGAGGCGGGGACAGCCCCGCCTGGCTCCTCCAGAGGCCGGCGAGCTGTTCCAGGGAGATGACGGTGTTTCTGTGGCGGGCCCAGAGGGCGGACAGGGCCTCCAGGGCGATCTCCTTCTTGCCCTCGTCTCTTTGATCGAGCCCGGCGGTCGGAAAGATCGTCTTCCAGAGGCCGTAGGCGGCCACCGCGATTCCGGCGATGAGGGCCATCTCAAGCATTGGTCATCGTCCCTTCCTCGACGCTTATGTTTGGAAGCTTGACGTGGACATAGAGGTCCGAGACGTCTGCGGTCTTTCCGACGAAGGCGCCGGAGTAGCCCATCATGTAGAATTTCCTTGCGGGAAGGTTTAGCACGTCCTGCGGCTTGATCACCGGCTCTTCCACCTGCCGCACCGTCATGCCGCCCCCAACGGAGAGGATCGGCGCGTACTTTGACTTCTCTCCAAAATGGTCCGCCACGTACTGGGCGGTCTCCGCGTCGGGGACCCTCATGAAGAGCTTCGTGTTCGTGTTGTCCAGGATGACGTTTCCGTAGTCCTCTCCCAGGGCGGCATGGAGCTGGCTTACCGACTGGCAGAACCCGTGCACCCACACTCCGGCCCCGCCGGCCTTGGCGAAGAGGTCGTCTATGCCGTAGTAAAAGACGTTCTGGGCCTCGTCTATGTAAAGGCAAAGGGGTGGCGTCACCTTTCTGCCGGAGGCGAACACCCGCCCCACAAAGCTCTGGATCATCGAGATGACCACCTTGCCCACGGTGAAGGCGGCCTTCCTGGTGATAAGGGAGCCAAGCTGGACTATCATGATCACCCGCTTGCCCTCTTCGAGCCGCTTTAAAAACCTGTTTTCATCGGCCTTGCCTATGATCTTTCCGATGTTGCCGGATGTAAGCTCCATGAGGGCCACGCGCAGCGATGAGGACACCTTGCCGTAATAATCCGGCGGGGAATCGAGGATCTTCTGCATGTCGGAGGAAAGCTGCCTGGCCTCATCTGAGTCTATCGAATCGACCTCGGCCTTGAGCTTTTCAAGCTCCGTGCGGGAGATCCGGTTTTTGACGTCGTTTAGATTGAATAGCGGCGGTTTCCCCTCGTTTTTGGCCAGAAGCACAAGCGCCTGGACCACGATGAGGCTTATCTCGTAGGCCACGTTATAGAAAAACTTCTCCTTGCCGACCTCCACCCCGGATACTATGTGCCCCACCAGCTCCTCGGGCATGAAATAATAGCCCAGCGGGTCTATGATGGCGCTGTAAGCCGGAAAAATCGGCGTGACAAGCATCAGTTCATCCTGTCTGCCCTCCTCGAAGGCCGCCTGGACGATTTTCGAGAAAAGCTCCACGTCTCCCTTGGGGTCTATGAGGACCACGCTGTGGCCCTTTCTTATATCCTGCTCGGCCATGTTCTCTATTACGCGGGTCTTGCCCACGCGGGTGGTCCCGAAGCACCAGACGTGCCCGTTCCTGTGGGCGTCCGGTATGACAATCTCGATATTGTGCCGGGGATCGGAAAGGCACTGGCCCCTTCCGATTATGAGCTGGGGGTCCCTGTTTTTTTTAAACATTGCGGACTATCACCCTTTCCTTCAGCTCATCGGAGACCACTTTTATACACTCCCTGGGGATCCTGCCTTCCGCCTCCACCAGGCTGAAAATCCCGGCGGCCCTTTTTACACATCTGACCCTTATGTCCAGGAGCCTTTCCGAAAGCTCTTTCCGCAGGAGCCCCTCCGTAAGACTCCTCGTTGTCCGGCTCAATGAGACCTTAAGGACCGGGACGCGGCCGTTTGAGGAGGGCGTGACGCTCGATATGTAGAAGCTGTAATAGTCGCCGGGCCGGTAATGGTCCCTTTCTTTCGGCGTCTGGTGCTCCCTTTCGCATACCCCGACCACAAGCTTGTCTGCCCCTCTATCCAACTCGATGAATATACGTTCTTCGAATACCGCGGCGACGTGCCCGCCGGTGATCCCGCCCGCAAGGTACCGGAGCCTTTCATAACCGCGGACCACGGTCTCCTTATGGAGGGCGGAGACGATGCCGTGCTTGATCGCGCGGAGAATGTTCTTTTTGAGCTTCTCCATGGGAAACCTCCGGACTCCGTGTTCCCTGAA
The DNA here is from genome assembly GCA_021790695.1 of Nitrospirota bacterium. Classification (GTDB taxonomy): domain Bacteria; phylum Nitrospirota; class Thermodesulfovibrionia; order Thermodesulfovibrionales; family JdFR-88; genus JAJYGJ01. The sequence continues at coordinate 3,818 of JAJYGJ010000218.1, forward strand.
GACGTAGATTTCGCATCCGTCCCCCTCCAGCCGGCATTCCACATCGGAGCGGAATATGTCCGAGAGCGTGCCGGATATGGACCTCTCGATGGCCTCTTTCGCCTCATCGCAGGGAAGTTCGTACTTCTCCGCGACAGACCTGAAATCAATGCCGCCCGAAATATCTTTTAAAAACCGCGTATACCTTTCGTGCATATTCCTGTCTTTTCCTTTCACTTGAGGCGTTGTAGCAGCCCACGGCCTCCCACGTATAGCCGTATCTTCGGACGCATTGGGCCAGAATCCAGGCGCCCGCCTTCACATTTGTGCAAGGGTCTCCAAGGGACCGCCAGACGCGCGCGCCAAGTCTCCGGGCCCAGCCGGAGTTGATCTGCATGAGGCCGTAATCGTATGTGCCGTTTTGGTTCCAGTTGACCGCCTGGGGGCTAAAACCGGACTCCACATCTGCAATTGCCCACAGGAGCCGGGGAGATACACCGTACTCCGCCCCGGCCTGCTCGAAGCAGAAGGCTGAGGCCAGGGCCGGAAACGAAAGAAGGAGGATTAAGGCAACAAGAATTCTCTTCATAAAGTGTAATAGCGGAGGGGGCAACCGACCGGGGGCTTTTCAGGGGGAGCCGGGAAGTCCCGGTTTGTTAGTTTTTTTGTTTGTTGGAAAACGCCGTTTGTTGCCCGGGAGGGCTTGATCGTTTGATGGTATGATTGTTTGTTGCCTCGAAAATTCGGAAATCTCTCTCGTCCCTCCACCTTCTCATGCGCTGAAGGCGGTGATAACATTCTTTTGAGATCAAAGAAAAGGAGGATTTCATGCAATATCTGATCCATTTAAAACTGAGCAGTTCGGCCCGTCCGATGACCCCGGAGGACGGGGCGATTTTTATCGAGCAGTTCATATTCCCGACGCTGGAGATTTGCAAGAAGCTGCAGGAGGAGAAAAAGATCGCCGCGGGCGGACCCGTGAGCGGTGCTGTTGCCCTTGCGCTCATCGTGAATGCCGAATCGGCGCAGGAACTGGATGACCTGATCACGAGCCTTCCCGTATGGCCGCGAATGGAAACCGAGGTGACTCCGCTTACCACCTTCGATGCTCGCAGACAGTCTCTCACTGCCCGGCTTGAGGCGCTCAAGGCGCAAACGGGCGAGATCGGGGCGTCAATGCCAGACGGCCGATGAAACCGCGGGCCGCCTTTGGCCTGAGCATCCTGATGAGCCTTTTTAGCTCCATCGTGGTTGCCGTGCTCTTTGTGTGGCCATGGCTCCAGGCACTCGATGTCAGACAGGCGCTCATCTGGCTTGTGGCGCCGCACATGTTCCTCCGTTTTATCGGTCTCAGCTTCCTGGTGCCCGGAGTTGTTTCGGCATCACTGCCGAGGGCATGGGCGGCGTCCGCCGGGTACGGCGATCTTGTCGCGGGAATTCTTGCCATTATCGCCGCGGCGGCGCTGGCGCACGCGGCTGCCTGGGCCATCGCGGCGGTGTGGATATTCAACATATGGGGAGCCGCGGACCTGCTGTTCGCGTTTTACAAAGGGGCTCGCGTCCGCCTGGAGCCTAGCTCCCTGGGCGCAGGGTTCTACATCGTGACGGCGATAGTTCCGCCCTTGCTCGTGTCGCACGCCCTTATCTTCATGCTTCTGATGCGGGCAGGGCCATGAGCGACAACCCTGGAGTATTTGTTCTTTCAAAAAAATCTATAAAACAAAAGGCAAATAATAAAGGTCCTATGAAAAAGGGTGCCTATCTTTTCATAATCATCCTTGTCCTTTTTGCTACACATTCACTCTGCCATGGCAAACTGAATACACCCACCCGGAAGATCAAATTGATCAGGCAAATTGAACTGCCGGGGGTAAAAGGCCGTCTGGACCATATGGCGGTAGACCCCAAAAGGCAAGTGCTTTTCGTCGCAGCTTACGGCAACAATTCGCTGGAAATTATCGACCTGCGCCGGGGAAAAGTTATTCGCGCAATAAGGGGCCTGGACAGGCCTCAAGACGTGAAATATATACCAGGGGAAGACCTGATAGCGGTTTCAAACGGCGGAGATGGCACCTTGCGGTTTTTTAAGGCAAGTTCATTGAGGCCGGTAAAAACAATCGATTTCCGGAGGGACGCCGATAATTTGAGGCTTGGCCAATCGGCGAAGAGGCTTTATGTCGCCTATGGCGAAGGGGCGATTGGAATCGTCGGTCTGCCCGGGCTTAAACGTATCGGCGATATATGGCTTGGAGCCCATCCGGAATCCTTTCAGATTGACCGAACCCTGGGAAGAATGTACGTTAACGTGCCCGGCAAAAGGGAGATCGCTGTTATCGATATGAAGCTCGGAAAAGTCATCTCCCGCTGGTCTTTCACACCGGCGCGTGACAACTTTCCGATGGCGCTCGATGAAAAAAAGCAGCGCCTGTTTATTGGAGCATGGAAACCCGCTGTGCTTGTGACATATGATGCCCTTGCCGGGACGCCGGTCTCCAGAGTGCGTATATCGGGGGACGCGGATGATATCTTTCTCGATCAGGAAAGTGGGCTTGTTTTCTGTTCCTGCGGGGCAGGTTTTCTGGATATCGTTGCTCAAAGGAAACGAGGGTACGAAGTTATCGAAAGAGTGCATACCGCTCCCGGCGCAAGAACCTCTCTGTTGATTCCACGGCAGCACAGGATTTATGTTGCGGCTCCCGCCGAATACGGACGTGAGGCAAGAGTACTCGAATTTAAGACGGAATGAGGGTCCCTCAGACACTACGTTGATGGACTTTTTTTCACCCTCAGAGAAGGACGTCTGATCAAGATGGCTGATGAGCAATACTTTGCCGGGTTGACAATAGGTTAATGCCTGATACGGTGTAATTGAGGACGGTCTGAGAATATTTGTGGTGAAATAGGTCTATAGCAAAAATACCGAGGATTTCAATGGATCCAAAACCCGATATCAATGCTTTTTTCAGTAATCTGAGTGTCCCGAGGCCATTCCGGGAAAAGATATGGCTTTTTTTAAGAAATAGCTGTATCAAAATTCTTAAGAGACAGGGTTGCTGCGGGCATCCTGGAGAGCCGGGCTGCTGACAAAAAGAAGACATCCCGCCGGTCGGCGGAAGAAACAATGGGTAAAAAAGGAATGTTCCATGAAGCAGGCTTCACGACACGGGCGGCTAAACTGTCATTTATCAAACCTTTCGGACGGGAGGTCTACTAAGATGGAATATGCTTCAATTTCAGGCACGGACATAAGGGCATCCCGCGTCTGCATCGGCACATGGGCCATGGGCGGATGGATGTGGGGAGGCTCGGACGAGATGGAGGCCGCCGCCGCAATCCGCGCCGGGTTGGAAAAAGGCGTGAATTTCATCGACACCGCGCCCGTATACGGCTTCGGGGCCTCGGAGGAGATCGTGGGCAAAGCCATCTCCGGAATCGCCCGGGAGAAGGTCTTCATCTCCACCAAAGCCGGTATCGAATGGAAAGATGGCAGAGTGTTTAGAAACGCCTCACGGGAAAGGATACTCAAGGAGATAGACGATTCGCTCCGGAGGCTGATGACCGATTACATAGACATCTACCACGTACACTGGCCCGACCCGCTTGTGCCCATGGAGGAGACGGCACGCACGATGGCGGAGCTTTTAAGCCGGGGCAAGATCAGGGCCATCGGGGTCAGTAATTTCAGCGTGCGGCAGATGGATGAGTTCCGGAAAACGGCGCCGATTCACGCCTGCCAGCCTCCCTATAACCTCTTTGAGCGCGGGACCGAAAAAGAAGTCCTCCCATACTGCAAGCAAAACGGCATCGCGGTGCTCGCCTACGGGTCGCTGTGCCGCGGGCTCCTTTCAGGCAGGATGAGGCCGGATACGGCCTTCGAGGGCGACGATCTTCGAAAAATAGACCCCAAGTTCCAACAACCTCTCTACGGACGGTATCTGAAGGCTGTGGATGAGCTTGACCGCTTTGCCCGGGCGAGATATCAAAAAGGCGTGCTGGAACTGGCTATCCGCTGGGTGCTCGATCAGGGGGCGGATTTCGCGCTCTGGGGCGTGAGATCCCCCCGCCAGCTTGACCGTGTGGAAGGGACCATGGGATGGGGTTTGGATGCGGAAGCAAAAAAAGAAATCGAGGAGATACTCAAGCGAAACATTCCATCCCCTACCGGCCCGGAGTTCATGGCCCCTCCAAGGGCACCGGAGGCAGCGGCGGCTTCGAAAGGTGAAAACGGATGAAAGCCATTGTGGTCAGACAATATGGCGAGGCGGATGTGCTTGAAGCGGTGGACTCGGAGCCCAAGCCCAGCCCCGGCGCCGGAGAAGCCCTCGTTAAAATCCATGCCGCGGGCGTAAACTTTATAGATATCTACCAGCGCCGCGGGAGTTACCCTGTGGGGCTTCCCTACATCCCGGGCCTGGAAGCCGCAGGCGAAGTGGAAGCGGTAGGCGATAAAGTCAGGCTGGTCCGCCCCGGCGACCGCGTGGCCTATACCGGGCATCCGGGCAGTTACAGCCAATACACCGCCATTGACGAAGAAAAGCTGATAATACTTCCCGTGGAGATGTCTTTCGAGCAGGGGGCGGCGTTTCCGCTCCAGGGGATGACGGCGCATTATCTCATTCACGAGTTCCGAAAGCCCGGCCCCGGCGACACGGTCCTCATCCATGCCGCAGCCGGGGGCGTGGGGGGCCTTCTGGTCCAATGGGCAAGGCATCTGGGCGCAAACGTCATAGCAACGGTCTCGACCGCGGAGAAGGCGGCAGCCGCCAGGGATCTGGGCGCAAACGATGTAATTCTTTATACCAAAGAGGATTTTGCGGCGGAGACGAAGCGCATCACCCAGGGGCGGGGCGCGGACCTCATCCTTGACGGCGTGGGCAAGAGCACGTTTCCGGGGGACCTGGATGCGGTGGCAAGGAGAGGCCATGTGGTAATATACGGCGCCGCCAGCGGGCCGGCGGACCCGGTGTCTCCAAACGCCCTCATGCCTGAATCGATCAGTCTCTCGGGGGGAAGACTCAATAATTTCACGGCCACGCGGGAAGAATTGCTCCGCCGTGCAAATGCGGTGCTCGGGGCCATCCAGGACGGATGGCTGAAACTGCGCATTGAGGTGTTGCCGCTTGAAAAGGCCGCGGAGGCCCACCGCCTTCTTGAAGGCCGAAAATCCACGGGCAAGTTGATTCTTTGTTAGTACTCCTTCTCCTTCTTGACCACCTTCCCGACGATCCTGTAATTATGGGCCCCTCTCTTTAGCTCGATATCCTCGTATTTGGGATTGAGGGGATGGAGGAACAGAGTTTTGCCTAATTTTTTAAGCTGCCTGAATGTGGCCTCTTCCTCGTCGTTTTTCACGATCACGTAATCCCCCGGGACCGCCTCGACGTGCGGATTGACGATGATCACCTCACCGTCCGAAAATTCGGGCCTCATGCTGTCGCCCTTCACTCTCAGGGCAAAGACTTTTTTGCCTTCATGTCCGTCTCTGTTCATTCGTCGAAATCGCTTTCGGGATCAAGGTAGCGCCACATCCACAAAGCCTCTGCATAATTTCTTCGGGAGTTACTCTGAATGTGGTAAAGCGAGGATCATGCCAAAAAAGTTGACGGTTTAATTATTGAAAAATAAGGATAATTTATAAAGAAAACTAGACGACCCGAAATAGAAATGTGCGCTTTTGGGACAGCATAAGTCTATTTGCCTGAAAATACGTCAAAAAAGGTGCTTAACCGATGTGCGATTTTAGACTGGGAATGTGCGATTTTAGACCAGTTGCAGAATGTCTGGATCAATCAGTTATAGAATATTTTTCCAGTTTTCTGAGAAGTGCGTGTCTGCTTACGCCAAGAATTTTTGCCGCATGGGTCCTGTTTCCATTGCATTGGGCCAGGACATGGATTATATGATCTTTGAGTACTTCATCCATGGTGCGCGCACCGGATGGCCCAGAGGCGCTTTTAGCCGCCGGCGATGTGTCTGCGTCCGGTACGTCGGACAGCGCAGGCAGGTCTGTGATGTTTATAAAAGTGCCGGGGGTCATTATTGCGGCTCGCTCAATGGCATTTTGCAGTTCCCTGATATTGCCGGGCCAGGAGTAGTTCATCAGCGCAGTCTGCGCCGGCATGGATATGCCTTTAACCTGTTTGCCGGTCCTTTCCGCGAACCGGTCAAGAAAGAAGCGGCTGAGAAGAGGAATGTCATCCCTTCTGTCCCGCAAGGGGGGCAATTGGATTACAATTGGCGTTAGACGGTAATAGAGGTCCTTCCTGAAGGTGCCTTTCCGGACCTCTTTTTCAAGGTCCTTGTTGGTTGCGGCTATTATTTGGCAATCGGCCTTAAGCAGGCGTTGTGCGCCAAGAGGCCTGTATTCCCCGTCCTGGAGTACGCGCAGGAAGTGGGATTGAAAGTGCAGGGGCATCTCGCCCATCTCGTCCAGCAGGATGGTGGTGTCCTTCCGGCAGGGCTGCTTGACTTGTCTAGAATGTCGTAAGGGGAAGCCTATGCCGGCTGGAGCATGGCCGCGGCGACGGTGTAATTCCAGGGCAGCCAGTTTTTGGGATTCCGGG
>JAJYGJ010000146.1 GCA_021790695.1 Nitrospirota bacterium
AGTCGCTCCCCGCGCGGGAGCGTGGATTGAAACAGCAGCCCGGAACTGAGGTTGCCGGCGTTCGTCGGTCGCTCCCCGCGTGGGGGCGTGGATTGAAACAATAGCCGATATCGCGGTAGTTACCTGTTGATAAGTCGCTCCCCGCGCGGGAGCGTGGATTGAAACAAGGGCATCACGGCAATGGCGATGTACGCCCAGGTCGCTCCCCGCGCGGGAGCGTGGATTGAAACCTCGTTGTCGAGTCTATTTTGGGCGCGCTAAGTGTGTCGCTCCCCGCGCGGGAGCGTGGAGGGATCAATCAGTCGGGTATTTGTGAAGAGGTTCAAATCCCCTTCGGCGGGGGAGGCTGCGGCGGATTTAAAGCCGCCTTCTCATGCACACCAGACGCGTGCCGCTCCAGCCCCTGTGCGTGTAGAAATCGAGGGCCGGCCCGTTTCCGGCGTCCCTCAGAAGCTGGACCCTCAGGAGGCCCCTGAAGGCGCACCATTTGAGGGCCTCCGTGAGGAGCGCGGAGCCGATGCCAAAACCCCGCAGGCCGTCTTTGACCACCAGGTCCTCCAGGAGCCCGACCCGGCCGCCCTCGGCGGTGGATATGAGGACCTGTACGGAACACATCCCTAATACCTCGCCCGCCTTTTCAGCCACCAGAAGGACGGCAGACTTTCGTCTTTTAAGAAGCGCCCGAAGACCTTTTTCCTGTCTGCCGGCATCGGGCTCGAAATCGTACTCCATCCGGAACAACTCCTCCAGAAGCCGGCACATCATTGGCACATCGGACGGCCTTGCCCGCCGGACGGCAATCCCCCGGGTTTTAAGCGCCGTCTCTTTTACAGCTCCACGTGCACGTGGCATTTCTTCGCGCATATCCTTTCGCATGCCCCGCAGCCTATGCAATTGTCCGGGTTTGCCACCGACATCACCTTGTTGCCCATGTCGTCGCCGTACTCGTCCTCGCCCTCGAACGGTTTTTCGATAAGGGCGAGCACCTCCCTGTCGCAGACCTTGTAGCACCTGCCGCAACCTATGCATTTATTTACGTCTATGGATTCAATGAACCTGGGCCGCCAAAGCCGGCCGCCCCTTGTGTGTCCCATTATCGCCATGTCTCCTCCTATGAAACAGCCTCCTTGTCCTTTTCCCCGGTCCTTACCCTCAAGGCCCCCTCTATGGGCGAGACGAAGACCTTGCCGTCTCCGTGCCTCCCCGTCCGGTTGACCTTTATTATCGACTCCACGATCCCGCCCACCGCATCGTCGGGCGCTATTATGGTGAGCAGCCTCTTGGGCACGTAGAGGGCGATCTTCGGAAGCGTGTGCTCAAGCGCATAGGCGGAAGGCGTCGGTTTCAGCTTTACCGCCGTGCAAAAACTCTCCGGCATCTCGGAGTCCATCTCCGCGCAGAGCGCACCTTTCTGCTTTCCCCGCCCCTCCACGCTCTGGATCGTGAGCGAGGGATATCCAAGTTCCTCCAGGGCCTTTTTCGTCTCCGGCAGCTTGTACCGTCTTATGACCGCGGTTATCTCCTTCACAGCTTCGCCTCCCCTGTCCTTACCGTATAGGCCGCCTCAACGGGACTGACGAATATCTTGCCGTCGCCTATGAAGCCGGTTTTGGCCTTGTCATGAATGATGCCGACGACCTTGTCCGCGTCCTCATCATCCACCACGGTCATTATGAGAGTTTTTGGCAGCTCGTCGTAGTGGACAGGCCCCACCTGAAGCCCCTTCTGCCTGCCCCTCCCGAATACCGGCATCTTCGTAAGGGAGGGGAATCCCGCGCCCTCAAGCGCAAGCACTACCTCCTGTTCCTTTTCAGGCCTTATGAAGGCCCTTATCATCTTCATCTCTGTCTTCTCCTTTTCTGTTTAAAGGGTCTCATCCGCGTTCATGGCCTTTCGGAGCCAGGGCGGCATGGATTTGTTTATCGAGCCCAGAAGCTCCGTGAGGGCCTCCCGTATCGGCAAAGGGTTTTTCACCTTTACGGGCATTATCCCCTTGCCCACGAGCCTGGCGGCCGCGGGGCCGCCGATCTCGGTAAAATAGACTATGCGGCAGTCCGAAAGACGCTCCACCTTGGCCTGGACCTTGTCCTCGTGCATCTGCCCCAGGTCCCTGCTGGATTCTATTTCGAGGTCCCGCCCGGCCGGGGCGAATTTCCTGAATTCAAGAAACTCGAACGAATACCGCGTGATGTTATATACGGCGAACATCCCGGCCCTTCCGAAGTGTTCGTCCACGCTCGTGCCGTCAACGGTCGCAAAAGCGATCTTCATGAATGCGCCTCCTTCAGCCCGAAAAGGTTTGCCGCCTCGTTCACCGAGGCCAGCGCGCCCGCATAACCCGCGGTTATCCTTGCGGTGTGCCCGATCCGCCCGAAGACGGGAAAGCCGGTCTCATAAAGCGGGATGCCGAGCCGCTCCGCGGTCTGCCTCGCGTGGGAACTGGCGGCGATCAGGTCCACGTTCAGGTCCCCGGCCGCCTCTATAGAGAAGAAGTCCCCGACCAGGACTTCCTTCGCCCTGATTTTTTTATTTCCCGCGAAGGCCGCGGCCTGCGGGATAACCGCAAGCTCTACAGTCGCCCCCATCTCCTCCAGCCATTTTGACACGGTGACGGCGTGTCCCGGCTCGAGCGCGAGGCATACCTTCCTGCCGGAGAAAAAGGCCTGCGCGTCCCGCATGCCGTCGACCAGGATCCTTCTCTGCCGCTCATATTTGCGCGGCCTTTGGGGTTTTGCGCCGAGGGCCGAAAGGGTCTCCAGAAAGGCGTCCACGTCCCCGATTGTCGAGAGGCCCTCAAAGCACCTGTATGGCACCCCCGTGAGGTCGTTAAGCAGCCTGGCCGGCCCTTCCATAGTTAGCCCGATGGCGATCGTGAACTCCGCCCGGCCCATGGCGGCTATCTCTTCAACTGTCACGCCGCCCGCAGCGAGAGGGGATATCCCCATGCGGCTGCCGTCCAGGGCCGAAAGGTCCGGCACCATCACCGGCCGCAGGTCGAAGGACTCCGCCATCTCTCTTATCTCATTAAAATCCGCCGGGGTATGGTGCCAGTCGGCAAGGATGTTCACCCGTTTCACCTCTCCGCCTGAAAGCCCAGCCCGGCCGATGGCCGGGCCGAGAGGCCGGCCGCCAGCCATGCCCGCTCCAAAGCGGACAATCTCCTGAACGCACTTTGCATAGCCCGTCTCCAGCCCTCCCTCAAAATCCGGCGTGGGGACGTAAATCACCCTCCGGACGCCGTCATCCGGCATCCCGCTTATGACGGACTTCACGTCATCGCCCTTGATCTCGGTCAGGCCCGTGGAGAGGACCGCGAGCAGTTGGGGCACTTTTGCTTTTTGCTCTTTTTGCCCGATAGATTTGTTCAGGGCGTCAAGCAAAACGCGTTCGCTTCCCATCACCACGTCCTCGGTAAAGAGTTTCGTCGAGGCCAGGGCTATGGGCTCCCGGAAATGTCTTGTAAGGAGCACCTTGGCCAGGAAAGAGCATCCCTGCGCGCCGTGTATCATGGGCAGGGCCCCGTCTACGCCCTGGAGCGCAATCGCCGCGCCTACGGACTGGCTGTGCCTGATCGGGTTTATAACGGCCTTCCTTGCCTCCTTGCCTGCGCCTTTGCCCGTAACGGGCGACGGAGGGCTCTGGCGCCCCCGGCGCTGGTGCCCGGGGCACTGGTGCCTTGGGCACTGGTGTCCGTAGAATCTCATGCTGCCCGCCAGCCCGCGGGCAAGATTAACGAGCCCCTTGTAGCCGGCATAAGGCACATGCCTCTCCTGGTTGACGTCGACAAAGGGTATCGCCTCTTTCACCGCGAGATACTGGTTTCTGCCCCCGGCCACGAGCATGTCCGCGTTTTTCTCCCGGATGAGCGCCAGGAGTTTTTTGGGTGTCACGTCTTCGTAAAGCGGAGCGCCCGGGCCAAGGAGCCGCTTCATTTTGCGCTCGTCCTCAAAACTGCTTTTTTTGGTGCCCACCGCAACCGTCTCCACGCCCAGGTCGCCAAGTGCGGATATGAACGACCAGCTCTTCACCCCTCCCGTGTAGAGCACGGCCTTTTTACCTTTCAGAAACTCATATTCCTTCAGCTCGCGGGAGAGTTCCCGCTCCCCGCGGGCTATCACGTCTTCCGCGGACCGCGCAAGGGGGGCGTGATGAAAGGCCCCGGCAATCGCGCGCAGCGCCCCGGAGACCTCCGTTTTCCCGAAGAATGAGACCTCGACATAGGGAATGCCGTACTTCCTTTTCATCTCCTTAGCAACGTTCACTAGCGCGCGGCCGCAGACCACGACGTTCAGTTTCGCCCGGTGCGCGAAGGTGATCTCCTCGAACGACGCGTTGCCGGTAATCCGGGAGAGCACCCGCAGCCCCGTCTCCTCCAGAAGCGGCTCTACAAAGGCCAGATCGCCCGCGATGTTGTACTCGCCCATGAGATTTATGTCGAAGTCCGTGGTGAACGGCGGCTCCCCGGCGCCTATGACGTGCGTGAGGAGCGCCTCCCCGGCAAGCCTGTTGCCGAGATTTTTAGGGCCGACGAACCCCGGCGCGTTCACCGGGACGACCCTCATCCGGGGAAAGCGGTCCCGCAGGGCGTCCTCCGCGCTCCGGCAGACGGCGTCGATATCTTCCCCCGTGAGCCCGCTTACACAAGTGGAGTAGACGAAAGCGGCGCGGGGGCGAAGCGCCTCGCAAGTCTCGACTATGGCGGTGTGCAGCTTCCCCTCGGAGCCGTAGACGATGTCGAATTCGTCCATTCCGGTCGCAAACCCCATCCTGTGCAGCGATCCCCTGCCGGAGAGCGATCCCCTGTTTTCCCATGAATTGCCGCAGCAGGCGGAAGGCCCGTGGACTATGTGGGCGCAGTCCGCAATGGGCTGCAGAACGATCATCGCGCCGTCGAAGGCGCAGGACTCCCCGCCCCTTGACCTGCAAAGCCTTTCTTTGCCATTTTGTCCTTTGGCCTCTTCGCAGCCCGGGGCCTCGAAGACCCTGTTAATCCCGGAAAACATCGCCAAATCTCCCTTCTGCCTTTTACCTTGATCGCGTCTTATCTGATTGCATCGAAGCTCGCCGTGTGCATCGTCTTTCTGTCCAGCTCGTCCAGCACCGTGTTTACTATCCAGGTGAGGATATTAAGTGCGCCCTGGTAGCCGATTACCGGATACCTGTGCAGGTGGTGTCTGTCAAAGAGCGGGAACCCTATGCGCACGATCGGGGTGCCCGTGTCCTGCCACAGGAATTTGGCATACGAGTTGCCTATGAGCAGGTCGACCGGGTCCGTAAACATGAGCGAGCGCAGGTGCCACATGTCCCGGTTGGTGTGCACCGCCGCCTTCGCGCCAAACGGGCTTGACGCCAGCAGTTCCTCGGCCTCCGCCCTGAAGTTCTTGTCGCCGTTTGTGCAGACGACGTGAACGGGCAGGCCGCCCATCTCCATGATGAAGCTCATCAGGCCCAGGAGCAGGTCCGGGTCGCCCACGAGGGCGAACCTCTTGCCGTGCACATACGGGTGGGAATCCGTCATCGCGTCGACGGCGCGGCCGCGCTCGGCCTCCAGTTCCGCCGGCACGGGTCTGCCCGTGATCGCGCTTATCTCCTCCAGGAACCTGTCCGTGTTCCTTATCCCGACGGGCGTGATCGCGGCCGTCCGCTGGACCCACTCCTTGCGGACGAAGTCCAGGGTCTTTGCGGTCGAGTATTTCTGTAGAGCTATCGTCGCCATGGCGTTTACCGAGTCCGCCGCATCCTCAAGCGTTGTCCCGCCCGGATAGAGCTTGTACTGGCCGGTGTTCGGGGAATCGTAGGTGCCGCTCGCGTCCGCAAGTATCGTGTGCGCGACCCCCATCAGGCCGAGCATGCGGGCCAGTTCCCTGTAATCTCCCGTATACGTGTCGAAGCCCGGTATCAGGTTTATCTTTCCATTTGGGTCGCCCTTGCGGCCCGCCGTGACGGCCTGCAGGATCGCCTTCATCATGCCGTCGTATCCGGCCAGGTGAGAGCCCGAGAAACTGGGGGTGTGGGCAAACGGGACCGGCAGGTCCTGTGGGATAAGGCCCTTGCCCTTCGCCTGCCTGATATATGCGTTCAGGTCGTCGCCTATGACCTCCGCCATGCACGTCGTGCAGACGGCGAGCATCTTCGGGTTATAGAGGGAATAAGCGTTTTCAAGCCCGTCAAGCATGTTATTGAGGCCCCCGAAGACCGCGGCGTCCTCCGTCATCGAGGTGGATACGGCCGCCATCGGCTCCTTGAAATGCCTCGACAGATGGCTCCGGAAATAAGCCACGCACCCCTGGGCCCCCTGCACGAACGGCAGCGTGTCCGCGAAAGAGCTTGCGCAGAAGATGGCCCCCAGGGGCTGACAGGCCTTCGCCGGGTTTATCTTTATGTGCTTTCTGGCGAAGTTTTTCTCCTTGTACTCCTCCGTCCTGGTCCATTCCGACACTTCCGCTATTTTTTCGGCGGGAAAAGGGTTTTCAAACTCCTTCTTCCTTTCGAACTGCTCCTGGTACTCCCGCCCGCAAAAAAGCTCGTTATGGTCTCTTATCTTCATCTTTTCCTCCTTATCAGGTCCCGGGTTTTTTTCTTCGTATCAAGTCCCAAACCGGGCTGTTGACGGTCATGTCCATGTCGCGGGCGAAGACCGGGAAACCGTCGAACCCGTGATAAGGCCCGGAGTAGTCCCAGGAGTGCATCTGCCTGAAGGGCACACCCATCTTGTGATAGGAGTACTTTTCCTTTATGCCGGAGCCGACCATGTCCGGCCGGAGCCTTCTGGTGAACTCCTCCAGCTCGTAAAGGGTTGCGTCGTCCATTATCACCGCGCCCTCTTTCATCACGGGGTAGGTCCTCTTGTAATCGTCGTTGTGGCCGAACTCGTACCCGGAGGCGATCACCTCCATGCCGAGGTCCTCATAGGCGCCGATCGTGTGCCTGGGCCTGAGCCCCCCGACATAGAGCATCACCTTCCTGCCCTCCAGCTTCGGCCTGTACTCCGCTATGACTTCGTCCATGCGCGGCTTGTATTTGGCTATCACGGCCTCGGCCTTCTCCATGATCCGGGCGTCGAAATGAGAGGCTATCCCGCGGATGCTCTCCTCTATCTTCGTCGGCCCGAAGAAGTTGAACTCCACCCATGGCATCCCGTATGTCTCCTCCATGTGCCTGCATATATAGTTCATACTGCGGTAGCAGTGTATGAGGTTGAGCTTCGCGCTATTGGCGATGGCAAGCTCGTTCACGGAGGAATCCCCGGTCCACTGCGCCACCACCCTCAGGCCCATCTCCTCCAGTATCTTCCTGGACGCCCAGGCGTCGCCGCCGATGTTGTAGTCGCCGATGATGTTGACGTCGTAGGGCGTGGTCTTCTCCAGTTTCCCGCCCTTTCCGAGGATGTGGTCCCTTATGGTGTCGTTTGCTATGTGGTGGCCCAGGGACTGGCTGACGCCGCGGAAGCCCTCGCACCTCACGGGCACAACCGGGATCCCCAGCTCTGCCGCCGCCTTCCTGGAGACGGCCTCTATATCGTCTCCTATGAGGCCGACCGGGCATTCCGAGAGGATGCCTATGCCGCGCGCAAGCGGAAACATCTCCTTTACCTCGCGCAGGGCCTCAGTGAGCGATTTGTCGCCGCCGTAAACGATGTCTTTCTCCTGGAAGTCCGTCGTGATATGCATGGTGCCGAAGGTGTCTATCCCGGTCTGCCCGTTATAATAATTGCGCCTCGACCACCAACTGTACTGGCCGCAGCCGATGGGGCCGTGGCTTATGCTCACCTGGTCCTTCACCGGCCCCCATACCACGCCCTTTGCGCCGGCGAACGCGCAGCCCCTCACCGTCATCACGCCCGGCCTGGACTTGACGTTGGATTTCACCTGGCACGTGCCGCACGCGCCGGTGGGATCGTTGGGCTTCACGTGTTTGGCCCTGTCCTTTTTCGTCTTCTCCGGATAGGCCTCCATGACCTCGTCTATTATCTTCCTGGTCTCTTCTATCGGATTTTTCATTTTTAAGTGCGCGCCTCCTTGCGGTTGATCGCTCCCCTTCCCGCCTTCATTCCACCGGCTCGTTTTCCAGGATGCCGAAGTCCATCATCAGGCCCTCCAGCTCGTCCATGGTAAGGGGTGTGGGGACCACCAGGTTCGTGTTCTCGGCCATCTTGCTGGCAAGCGCCCTGTATTCGCCGGCCTGGGGATGATCGGGCGAGTACTCGATTACGGTCATCCTGCGCAGCTCCGCCCTTTGCACCTGGTTGTCCCTGGGGACGAAATGGATCATCTGGGTGCTGAGTCTCCTGGCCAGTTCCCCGATCAGTTCCGATTCCTTGTCCACCTTCCTAGAGTTGCAGATGAGCCCGCCCAGCCTCACGCCGCCGCTCTGGGCGTATTTAAGGATGCCCCTCGATATGTTATTGGCGGCGTACATGGCCATCATCTCTCCGGAGGTGACGATGTATATCTCCTTGGCCTTGCCCTCCCTTATGGGCATGGCGAACCCGCCGCATACAACGTCACCCAGGACGTCGTAAAAGACGAAATCGAGGTCGTCCCCGTAGGCGCCGTTTTCCTCCAGGAAATTTATCGCCGTTATGACGCCGCGCCCCGCGCAGCCGACACCCGGCTCCGGGCCGCCGCTCTCCGCGCACTTGATGCCCTTGTAACCCTCCAGCAGGACATTGTCTATATCGAGGTCCTCGACGCTGCCCAGTTCCCTGGCCATATCCATCACCGTGTTCTGCGCCTTCTTGTGAAGGATCAGCCTTGTCGCGTCGGCCTTGGGGTCGCAGCCCACGATCATACATTTATACCCGGCCTCTGAAAGACCCGCCACCGTGTTCTGCGTTGTCGTTGATTTGCCGATGCCGCCCTTGCCGTAAATGGCTATCTGTCTCATATCGTTGTGCTCCTCCTTTTAATTCGTCTTTGCATTTTATCGGGTCTTTCCATTACTGCTCTCGCAACGTGCATGCCACCCTGAAAAATGGGCAGGAAAGCCGGTTTGCAGGCCCGCGGCAGCCGTACCTCCGACAGTAATGTCTCTGAATGTTTCAAATTTGTAAACAATTGTTGCCCCATTTCCTTTGCGTAAAGGTTCCGTCTCATTTGCCTGGAGGGCCCCTTCAGACATTGTCACAATAGTCCTGCCCGATCATGGAATTAAGCAGCTCCATCTCGATGTCCCTGTCCTCCCCCAGGAGGCCGAAGGCGTCGGCCCTGCACTGCTTGCAGTGGGTCATCTGGGGCATGTAAGCGCCGCATTTCCCGCGCATCTCCGCGAGCATCCCGCAGGAGGGCCGCTTTAAATCCCTGAAGGCGGCCTGCGGGATGAGCGGCATGACGTTCATTATATGGGCCCCCTCCCGGCCGGCGCGAAGGGCGATCCCCGGGACCTCCCCGTCGTTTATGCCCGGTATGAGTATGGAGTTGACCTTCACGGCGAGCCCCGCGCGGACCGCGTTTGAAAGGCCTTCCCACTGGTTTTGAAGAAGCGCTTCAGCCGCGGCCCCGCCCCTCAGGGTTTCACCCCCGCTTGAAACGGTGGAATATATTCTCCGCGCGGTCCCGGCAGTGAGGGCGTTTATCGTGACGGTGACGCTTTCGACGCCGCATGCGAGGATCTCCTGAAGACGCCCCGGAAGTAAAAACCCGTTTGTCGATATGCACAGGATTATTTCCGGGAACTCCGCGCGGACGAGCCTCATGGTCTCAAAGGCGGCATCGTTTGCAAGCGGGTCCCCCGGGCCCGCTATGCCGATGACGTTTACGCGGCTGTTTCTTTCCATGACGGCGCGCACCCTCTCAATGGCTTGAAGGGGTGTGAGCACCACGCTTGTTACGCCTGGACGGGTCTCGTTGACGCAATCGAACCTGCGGATGCAGTAATTGCACTGGATGTTGCAGGCGGGGGCCACGGGAAGATGAAGCCTCGCGAATTTGCCGTGCGCGGCTTCGGAGAGGCACGGGTGATTGTTCATTATCCTGGCCCCGGCCGCCTTTGCCATCTGGTCGTGGTTAATGGACATGCCATAAAACTAGCAAGGAGCGTGCCAATAGCAAAAGGCTGGTTTTTAAAAGGTTTTACGGCCGTTGATTTTCTACATTTATGTGAATGGCGTTCTGTTTTTGTTTTTGCGGGGGTCCTTTTTTGGTAGTGTCTCAGTTTGCTGCCGGGCTACGGAGGCAAACGTCCCGCCCCCTCCCATGAATGGGGTATATCCGTTCGTCCCTGGAGACCATTTACCTGCCCGCCTTATTCATTCGGGGGTGGCCGTTCCGGGCGTAACCCAAAAGATCCATTTAAACGTTTGGAAGAGCGATCACCCCGTTTTTTCCAGACGCGCCGTCTCTCGTCCGTCGGCC
>JAJYGJ010000069.1 GCA_021790695.1 Nitrospirota bacterium
GTCGAAGTTATTGGTCAAGGCAATAAAAAATGTATATAAAAGGCGATGCATTTCATTTTCTGCCGGCGCCAAGAGGCTCTCCGGCCTTATTTATATGTATTTCAACCTGATCTTATGATTTAAGTATATCAAGTGTCCTGCTCAATTCAGGCCTGCTCATAGGCAAGTAATGAAACAAATCCGCCAATCTCTCCTTCGCGTAAAGATGGCGCTGTATTGACGTTTGAACTATTCATTGGCGCATCAGCTTCCTCTCCCCGCCTTTGTCAATCCGGTCAAGCCCTCCCGCGGCCGATCGCAAGCGCGGTTGCAAAGCCGGTTGCGAAAGTTTAGAATTCAAAAGAGAAAACTTTATGGAAGACGACAAAAAAGACAGCGACAAGCTGAAAAGCCTGCAGTGGAGGTGGCTATGGGCGCTGCTTTTCCTGTTCATGGTGCTCTATGTCTTTCAGTCCTTTTCCTACAAGACCGAAAAGAAGGCGCAGACCATTACATACAGCAGTTTCCTGGCCCAACTGGAAGGGGACAACATAAAATCCGTCGTCATCTCCGGCCTCGATGTCACGGGGGAATTAAACAAACCGGCGATGATCGTCCCGCAGGGCGGCAAACAGCAGGTCTCTGTCACGGAATTCAAGACCTACCTGCCCGTTTTCCAGGGTCAAAGACTGATCGACAAGCTCCGCGCGAAGAACGTCTCCATCAGCGTGGTGCCGGCCAAGAAGTCCTCCGCGATCATGGACATATTGGTGGGCGTTCTGCCGTGGGTGCTCATAATCGGCGTATGGGTGCTGCTGATGAGACGCACGGCAAAGCAGATAAGCGGAGGGCCGGGCGGGCTTTTTTCCTTCGGGGAGAGCAAGGCGAAACTCTTTCAGGAGGGCAAGACGCCGAAGGTGACGTTCAAGGACGTCGCCGGCATGGAAAACACCAAGAGGGAGCTTCTGGAGATAATCGAGTTTCTCAAGGACCCCGGAAAATACCGGACGTTCGGCGCGAAGGTGCCCAAGGGCGTGCTTCTCGTGGGGCCTCCCGGCACGGGCAAGACCCTGCTTGCGCGCGCCGTGGCGGGCGAGGCCGGGGTGCCTTTTTACAGCATAAGCGCCTCGGAGTTCATAGAGATGTTCGTGGGCGTGGGGGCGGCCCGCGTGCGGGACCTCTTCAAGAAGGCAAAGGCCTCCCAGCCCAGCATCATCTTCATTGACGAGATCGATGCGGTCGGGCGCACAAGGGGCGCCGGGCTTGGCGGGGGGCACGACGAGAGGGAGCAGACGCTAAACCAGCTCCTGGGGGAGATGGACGGGTTTGAGCCGCACGAGGCGGTGATAATAATGGCCGCCACGAACAGGCCCGACGTGCTGGACCCCGCCCTTTTGAGGCCCGGCCGCTTTGACCGGCACATCGTCATAGACAGGCCCGGCCTCAAGGAACGCAAGGCCATCATGGAAATCCATGTGAGAGACAAGACCCTGGCCCCGGACGTGGACCTGGAGAAGGTCGCCCGCGGCACCACCGGGATGACGGGGGCGGACCTGGAAAACCTGGCCAATGAGGCCGCCCTCATCGCCGTGAGGAAGAACAAGCCGCATGTGGAAATGAAGGATTTTGACGAGGCGCGGGACATCATCCTCATGGGTACGGTGAGAGAGGAGACCATAAGCCAGCTCGAAAGGCGCATCACCGCCTATCACGAGTCGGGCCACGCCCTGGTCGCCTGGGAGCTGCCGGGCACCGACCCCATACACAAGGTGAGCATCCTTCCGCGCGGAATGGCCATGGGCGTTACCCAACTGCTGCCCGAGGAGGACAGGCACTATTACCCCAGGAGTTACCTGATGAACAAACTGGCCGTGGCGCTTGGCGGCCGGGTGGCCGAGAAACTGGTCTTCAACGACGTCAGCACCGGCGCGCAGAACGATTTGAAGGAGGCCACCGAGCTTGCCGAAAAGATGGTCGCCCAGTGGGGAATGAGTGAAAAGGTCGGGCCGGTCAATCTCGGCCGGGCCGAGGAGCATCCGTTTCTCGGGCGCGAGCTTGCGCAGCCCAAGCGCTACAGCGAGGGGATGGCCTGGCTCATGGACCGGGAGATAAGAAACCTTGTCGAAGAGGCCCAGGCCGGCGCGGAAAAGATACTGAGCGGGAAGAAAGATACGCTGGACAGGCTTGCCGAAGGGCTTTTGAAGGAAGAATCCCTCGATTACGGGCAGATAGAAAAGATAATCGGCTCGCCGAAGAGGAAACCCGAGCTTTCCCCTCCTCCGGCCAGCGGGTCAGTTTGAGAAACGCCAGGCAACATCGGCTTTCGCTGTTTGAGCTTTCTTTCTGCCGATGCATGGCCTCTTTCCGCTCATGCCCGCCCAAACTCGCCCTTAAACGGGCTCAGACATGGGCGGGCAAAGGAGTTTCGCGGAAATTCGCCGGCATCGGGCAAAAAAATGAAAAAAAGCTATGACGCTCAATCCGACGTCGCCTGGCGCTCTGTCCATTGCGTGTTTATCAAACTCAAACCGACCCGGCCAGCGAACCGGTTAGATAAACGCCGCGGGCGCGACGCCCTTCTCACGGTTTCACCATGTTTATGAGCAGGTCGCCCGCGCTTTGCAGGGGGCCCAGGGGATTTTTGGTTATAGTGGTCGAATCGATGGCGGGATTGCCCCCCCATTGTTTGTAAACCACCGTGTCGTCCACCATCACCACGAGGGCCTGGAAGTTCCATCCGGTCTCATGGATGTGCCTTTTGAAATTGAAGAAGTCCAGGAAAAAATTCCCCTTCCTCACGTCGGACGTGATCCCCGGGGTTATGGAATAGGCGCGGCATTCGGTGCCGGCCCTGATGCACCTCTGGAGGCCGGGGGCGAGGTCCTTCATCCTGATTGAAGGGTTGAACATGAATCTCTGGATGATGTCCACGTAGGTGAGTATCTGGACGTTCGGGTTTATATATGGATCGAAGCCCAGGTCCCTCAGGCTTTTCGCAGTTGATTTTTCCACCTCTATCTGGTCATAGGCGTGTTTTGCCTGGTAGAAATTTACCCAGGGCGACTGCACCGTCTTGCGGGTGCTGGGCAGCAGTCCCCCGCATCCCGCCGTGCCCGTAAAAAAGAGAAAAAGAAGGGCGAGGGAGACTCTTTTTAATGCCATAAATTGAACGTAATGGATTTTAAGCGAAAAGTCCAGTGCCCGGACCGAATGGAACACTCAAATGAAATGGGTAAAATGACCGCCGGGCAGATGACCGAGCCACAGCAGGGCGGCGAGCAAAAAAAAGACATCCGCAAGCTCCGTGAGCGCGCCCAGGTTGTCGCCGGTCAGCCCCCCCCATTTCCCCGCGAAAAACCGGGCCGCGGCGGCGCTTAATGCGTAAAAGAAGACAAGGAGGAGTATGAAAAATCCCGCGCAGGCGGAAAGCGATATCGTCCCCAGTCGAAAGACGGCCGGATAAAAGGCCGCAAACCAGAGGGCGGCCAGAAGAAGCGCGGAGACCGCCACGTCCCCCGCCCCCGTCCGGGGGATGAATATCCGGCCAAGCCCGTCTTGCCGGGCGGGGCGGCCGCGGCGCATGGCGGGGATCGTCGCCCATTTGGAAAATGCGGGCATGAGCGCAAGGAGGGCCGGGACCGCGGCCTTCCCGGCAGGCCAGCCTGCAGACCAGTCTGCCGGCCAGCTTGCGGGCCAGCCCGCCAGCCCATACCCTGCCTCAAGGAGGCCGCTTATGAGCAGGTATTTCAGCAGGACCGATAGGGAAATCGCGACGGCCCCCATCGCGCCGACCGGGCCTTCCTTCATTATGGCGAGTCTCTTTTGCCGGGCTGCCGCCGGGTCGCCCGGGACGGTTTTGATTTTTACGGCAAGCGCGTCGGCGGTGTCCGCGAGCCCGTCCAGGTCAAACCCTCCGCTTGAGACTATCAGGACCGCAAGGGCCAGGCCGCCCGCGATACGCGGGCCAAAGAGATTTAAAAAAACAAGCGAGGAGGCCGCAAGCAGGATGCCCTGGAACGCCCCGGCCAGGGGGAAAAAGGGGACCGACCCCGCCAGCTCTTCTTCGGAAACCCCGCCTTTTACCCTGACCGGCACTATCGTACGAAACTGGATGGCAAGCAGTACCCGTCTTAAGACGAGGGGAAGAGCTTGGGGCCGGTTCAATTCATTCAATTCAGCACCTCGTCCGAGACGCCGGCCTCACCGAAAGTCGCCATCTCCCTGTATATCTTCAGTCCCGCCGTTATGAGCCCCATGGCAAGGGCCGCGCCGGTGCCCTCGCCGAGCCGGAGGTCCAGGTCCAGTATCGGGACGAGCCCCATCCTCTCCAGCATCGCGCGGTGGCCGGTCTCCACCGACTTGTGGGACGCAAACATGTAATCGGACGTCCAGGGCTGAAGGGCATGGGCTATGAGCGCGCCCGCCGTCGATATGAACCCGTCTATGACGACCGGCACGCGGTTTGCCGCCGCGCCGAGCACAAGCCCGGCGATCCCGCCGATCTCGGCCCCGCCCACCTTCGAAAGCACGTCCACGGGGTCGCCCGCGTCCGGGGCGTTTACCCTGATCGCCTTTTCTATCGCCTCTATCTTCCTGCCCAGCGCCTCATCCGATATCCCGGTGCCCCGCCCCGTGACCCGCGCGACCTCGCTTCCCGTGAGCACCGCCGCTATCGCGCTTGAAGGGGTGGTGTTGCCTATTCCCATGTCGCCGGTGCCGAAGAGGCTTTTACTTTTACCGCTGCCATTTTTTGCGTCATTTTTTGCGAAGCGGGCGGCGAGCCTTATGCCCGCTTCGATGCTCCTTATGGCCTCGGCCCTTGTCATCGCCGGGCCCCTGGTGAAATTCCCGGTCCCGCTGACCACCTTTGCGGAGACCAGCCCCTTAATCTTCCCGAAATCATGCCGGACGCCCATGTCCACGACGACGACTTTGGCCCCCGCGTGCCGGGCAAGGACGTTTATGGCCGCCCCGCCCCGAAGGAAGTTCCGCACCATCTGCGCCGTGACCTCTCCGGGATAGACGGAAACACCCTCCTCTATGACCCCGTGATCGCCGGCAAACGTGAAGATGACTTTCCTCGTGATCTCGGGCATGGGGTCCCCGGCTATGGCGACCAGCCTGCCCGCGAACTCCTCAAGGCGCCCCAGGCTGCCGGGAGGCTTTGTCAGGCTGTCCAGGCGCTCAGCCGCCGCCTGCCGCCACTTCGGGTCTATTGGCTTTATTTTTTCAATCGTGGTCTTTAGCAGTTTCATGTCGCCTGCCCCCTTTGTTTCATAAAGAAGTCCTGTTTAAAAAAACCCGTTACGGGCAATCCCGTCATCAATTCCGATATCTTCGCCTCCGCCTCCTCGACCGCCCGATGGATGAAATCCTCAGGGATGTCCGCGGACAAATCCCGTCCGCCCCCGCGCCCGCCTGACGAAAGCCTCTCAAGGTTTTCTTCAAAGAACCCCACCAGGAAGTCATTTATCCGCCGGCAGGTGTTTTCCGCGCCGGGAGGCGCCGGCACCCTTCCGCTCCAGATCCCGTCCATGCTCCGGAAAACGAGGTTCGCGGCCCTTCTCATGATGACGGCAAGCGCCCGGACCTGCGGGTCCCTGAATTCGGGCATTCCCTCATAGGTTGTCTCCATCCGGAGCCTGCCTTCCTTCCGGAGCGCCGAGAACGTCTCCGTGCCTCCAAGGATGATCTGGTGATGACTGAGGACGTTTGCCGCGACCTGGAGATTGCCCAGGAGCCCGTTTCTTTTCAGGAACCGGAAATTCTCTTTTATGTCTTCCGCAGAGGAGTCCGGCTCGAACATGATAAAACCGGCATTGGGCTCAATTCCGTATCGCCGGAGCGTCCTTATGGCCTCCTCGTTTTCCGCCACGGACGTCATTTTTTCAAGCCGCCTCAGCACCCGGTCGCTGCCGCTTTCAATCCCGATCAGGATGTGCCTCAGGCCCGCCTTTGCGAGCGCGGAGATGCTTTTGTCCTTTATGTCGTTTGCACGGGCCTCGAGGCCGAACCTGATGTCTCTTTCCCCGAGCATCGAGGCCAGCCGGATCGCCCGCTCCTGCCCGGCCGCGCCGGGGCCGAAGAACTGCGGGTCCGTGAAATAGAAATCCCGCGCCCCCTTCGAATCAATGACAGAATCTATTTCGAGCACGATGTTTTCGGGGCTTCTCCCCCGCCAAAGGCGGGAACCGTCCCCGAAAAATGAAGTTATATGGCAGAAGGCGCACCTCCCGTAACACCCCCGGCTTCCAAGCAGGCTCACCTCCGGCAGCCGCCACATGGCCCCGGTGCGGAGCGGAAAGCGAAGCGCGTCTAGGTCCCTGGCGATTACGGGCGGTGAAGACATGAAGTTTCCGCCTCCATTTTCAGCCGTCGCAAGGCCCGGGACCTTCGCAAGGCCCGGGATATCGCGAAGGGGGCTAAAGGGCCGGCCCCCGTGGGGCCGGCCGGAGGCGAGGCGGCCCGCCAGCGCGGCAAAGGTCAGCTCCGGCTCGCCCAGGAGGACCGCGTCAATGGCGAAGGGGCCAGCCCCCGCGGGGCCGGAAAGAAGATCTTTCGCGGCGAAGGTGGGATAATAACCGTAGGCCGCGATAAAAGGGGCCGCGCCCTCCTTTTTCAGCCTCGAAAGAAATCCCGCGAGCCTCTTGCCGGTCCCCCATGTGTAGACCATGTGAACGCCGAGGATGTCCGGCCCCGCCTGACGGACACGCCGGCCGATCTCCCGGTAGGAAAGGCCCTCCAGGTATCCCTCTATCACTTCCACCTCGTGGCCCTCCGCCAGGAGCGCCGCAGCCGTGTAGCCGGTAAGAAGACAGGAGGAAAGCGGGGTGTTGGCGATATCGTTGCACCGCTCGGGCGACTGTGTCCTGGGATGTTCGAGAAGGACTATCTTCATTCGAGCAGCAGCAGGGCGAAATATCTCACGAATTCGTCCCTGCCGGAGAGCGTTTTGAGGTCGAGGCCGGCCCGCCTTGCCGTCTCGAAGACGTCTATCCCCGCGCCCTCCATCGAGGGCCGCCTGTCCCTGGGGTTTTTGCAGACGTCTTTCGCGCAGGATGGGCAGATGGCGCACGGGCCCGCCCAGTAGGAAAAGGCCTTGTAAAAACCGGAGACGAAGGCCTCTTTTTCCGCCTTTAACACCTTAACCTGGAAATCCCTCGACGGCGGCTCCCCTTCGAGCAGGAGCGCCTTCGAGCACCCGCGGATGAGGGCCCTGGTCTCTTCGCTGATCTCTTCGCACCGGGGGGCGTCCGGGGGGCAAAACGGCCTGCCGAAATTCTCGCAGCCGTAACGGCATCGGAGGCTGGTCCATCCCGGGATATCCACGTCTTCCGGCCGGATAGGAAAAACCCTTATGAAACCGAGCCCCCTTACCTTCGCCGAAAGCCGGGCTACAGGGTCCGGGCGGAGCCCGGAGAACGCGGAGGGGTCCCTTGACGCCGCAAGGAGCGCCGTGTCCGAGGGCAGCGGCATGAGGCCCGTCGAGGAAAGCCCCATGCGGAGGAGCGAATCTCTTACCTCGTCCATGTGAAACACCCTGCCGTTATAGGTGTTTACGAGCATGTTCAGGTCGAAGAGAGAGGCTTTAACCGGATCGTGCTCCGGGAAGAAATCGTGGATGAGCATGAGACCGTCCCCGGCCAGGCACCCGGCCGCGTTTTCCAGTATATGCGGCAGCTCCGCACCGGAATAAACGTGGATTATATTGGAGAGGATGACGAGGCGGAAACGCCCGGCCTCGAAAGGCCACGGATCGAGCAGGTTGGCGGGGCAGAGGGTAATCCTTCCCCCCTCGCCGTTTGTAAAACCCCTCCGCTTCATCATCCGCGAGGTAAGGTCGATCACCTGGCGGATGTCCATCAGCGTGGCCCGGAGCCCCGGCGCGCGGTCCAGCAGGGCGGCGGAGATCGCCCCTGAGCCGGCGCCGGCGTCAAGGACCTCCCCTTCCGGCGGAAACGGGCCCAGCACGTCCATGATCTCTTCCGCCTTCATCCGGGCAACCGAGTCCATCGCCCGGATATATCTCGTGATGCGCCCGTAATCGATTCCCTGTTTTTGGCCGATTTCACCGGTCGGGCGCCCTGCGCCCTTCAATCCCTCGCCCGGCACATTATTTCCCAGGATGCGCTTTTTGAGCCCTGTCCAGCGGGGGCGAAGCTCGCGTCTCCAGAGCACGATGTCGCCCTGGTAGTCTTTTTTTCCCGGCACGAGGTAGCGGCTTGCCGCAGCCGAATTGAAATAAAAACCGCGCCTCTCCGGCCTCTCGAAGACAAGACCCAGAGAGCAGAGGCAGCGAAGGAGCCTGCCAAGTTCATCTTCCCCCGCGCCGAGCGCGGCTGAAAGCTCCGCCTCCGATTTGCCGCCCGGCGCGGACTCGATCAGGCCGAAGATGCCCATCTCCACCGCCGCGAAGAGGCACTCCGAAAGCCAGTAGGCCGTCGCAAGGTCCTCTATGGCCTGGAAACCCGGCCGCTCGCGGCCTGCCCCGGGTTTTCCGGAGAGGCCCGGCGTCATTTCTTGTCCGAACCGGTCATGTCTTTTTCAAACATGCCGCGGAGCATGTCGTTAGCGCAGAACCTGCCGCACATCGTGCAGGAGTGCGGGTCGCCTTTTTGCGTTTGCCCGTCCCGTCTGCCCTTTATCTCGATTGCGCGCTCCGGGTCTATGGCAAGCCTGAACTGCTCGTCCCAGAGCATGTCGCGCCTTGCCTTTCCCATCGCCTTGTCCGCGTCCGTTTTCCTGTGCTTTATCATGTCGCCCACGTGGGCGGCGATCCTGGCCGCGATGACACCCTCGCGCACGTCCCCGGGGTACGGCAGGCCCAGGTGCTCGGAGGGCGTCACGTAGCATATGAAGTCCGCCCCGTAGGAGGAGGAGAGCGCCGCCCCGATGGCGGCCGTTATATGGTCGTAGCCGGGGGCGATGTCCGTCGTGATCGGCCCCAGCATGTAGAAGGGCGAGCCCCCGCTCATCTTTTTTTCCATGATGATATTGGCCTCGATCTCGTTTATCGGGATATGCCCCGGCCCCTCGACCATCGTCTGGCAGCCCGCCGACCTCCCGGTTTCCGCCAACTCGCAGTTAATAAGCAATTCTTGAATTTGGACCCTGTCGGTGGAGTCGTGTATGGCTCCGGCCCTGAAACCGTTGCCGAGGCTGAGTACGGTATCGTGTTTCCTGAGGATGGAGACCACGCGGTCGAAATGCTCGTAAAGGGGGTTTTCCCTGCCGTTATGCTCCATCCAGGCCACCATGTAGGAGCCGCCTTTCGAGACCAGGCCCCCGTAGCGGTAGTGCTGCCTTCTGAGCATTTCGACCGTCTTTCTGTTTATGCCGCAGTGGATCGCCATGAAGCCCACGCCCTCCTCGCACTGCCTTTCCGTCACCTCGAAGAGAAGCTCCTCCGGCATTTTCACGGCGGCGCCGTATTTTTCTATCGCCAGGGCGAAGGCCTCGTAGAGGGGCACCGTGCCCACGGGCAGCCGGACCTCGTTCATGACCGCCCTTCTTATGCCGGCGATATCGCCCCCGACGCTCAGGTCCATGAGGGTGTCCGCGCCGTATTTTTCCGCTATCCTGGCCTTCTCCACCTCCATGGCGGCGTCGGCGATCGAGGTTGAAGTGCCTATGGAGGCGTTCACCTTGGTCCTCAACCCCCCTCCGATGCCCACGATCCTGCACTGCCTGTTTGCGTTGGCCGGTATGACGGCCTTCCCGGCGGCCACCAGGCCGGCCAGCGTCCGCGCGTCAACCCCCTCCTCACCGGCCGCCGTCATTACCTCCTTTGTGATCTCTCCGTTTCCGGCGCGCTCAAGCTGTGTCATATCACCCTCCTTCATGGAATAAAAAAATCCTCAAAGCGGATTTTCGGGGAAACGGCACCCCTCGAAATCGCTTTGAGGATTGCACCCTGTTTCGCTTCATCCTCAAAAAAGGAAGACCGGTTCCCTCCTCGGGAAAACGGGCGGCAACTCAGGCAGGTCTTCTGGCTGCGGGTTCGTCCTACTTGCCGGCCTTCCCGGGCACTTATGAACCCAGTGGCGTTTTGGCTTTCGTCCCCGTTACAGCGGCGGGACCGCTCCCGGTTTGGGTCCACTGAAATTCCCCGACCCGCACGGGATTCCCTATTAAGCCTCGCGGCGCCTGATTTAATCTTCCACCTACGTTATATACCCGCCTCGCGTTCTTTGTCAACACGCCTCGCGCGCCGGTAGTGGTACAGTCCGGTTAATCCACGGGCAGATATTATTCCGGGGGCGTTTGTATCTGCCCGCCAAGGGAGAGCCCATACCTGCCTGTTCTATGAATAAGCAACTGTGTTTTTAGTC
>JAJYGJ010000130.1 GCA_021790695.1 Nitrospirota bacterium
CTGCTGGTGAAGGATTCGCTGAAGGCCCTTCAGGCGATTTCACATCACATCCGGATGAAGAGGCCGGCGATGCCCGTGGTCGGAGTTACCGGCTCGAACGGCAAGACGACCACCAAGGAGCTTGCCGCCCTTGTCCTGGGGCGGAGATTTGCGGTGCTTAAAAGCTCCGGCAATTTCAATAACCAGATAGGGCTTCCCCTGAACCTGTGCCGCCTGGAGGCGGGGCACGGGGCCGCCGTCCTCGAGATGGGGGCAAGCAGGCCCGGGGACATCGGGGAGCTTTGCGCGGTCGCTTCGCCCACGCACGGCATCATCACGAACGTGAGCGAAAGCCACCTGGAAGGTTTTACCGCAAAAAACGATGCCGGGGAAAACGGAGACGATCCGATGCGGGCCCTCATGGACACGAAACTGGAGCTTGCCAGGGCGGCGGAGGCCGTCGTCTATAACGCGGACGACGCGCGGCTCAGGGGGGCCGTCCTCGGCGAATTCGGGGGAAAATCAAAGACGCTCATCAGTTTCGGAACCGGAAGCGGCGCGGACCTCCGGGCGGAAGATATCGTAATGGAGCGCGGCTGCCCGGTCTTCCGGATGTCCGGCAGGGGGCAGAGGGCGATGGCAAGGCTGTCCGCGGCGGGTCTCTTCAATATCCATAACGCCCTGGCCGCGGCCGCCTGCGGGCTCCTCTTCGATATAAGCCTCCCCGAGGCGGCGGACGCCATGGCGGGGTTCACCGGCGTGCCCATGAGATACGGGATAAGGGAGTTGGCCGGCGCGCTCATCCTGAGCGACGTGTATAACGCAAACCCGGCCAGTATGGATGCGGCCATCGATGAGCTTGTCAGGCTCCGGGGGAAAAGGGCCGTTGCGGTCCTGGGAGACATGCTCGAGCTCGGCCGGTACGCCGGGGAGGCGCACAGGCGGCTTGGCGCGCGCATGGCGCTTCTTCCCGTGGATGTCTTTATCGCCGTCGGGCCGATGATGGCCATGGCCTGCGCGGAGTTTTCCTCCGAGCGGAACGGGAAAGGCGGCGGACTCGCCCTTTCCTGCGCGGACTCCGCACTGGCCGGAAAAGCGCTTATGGAAAACCTGAGGGCCGGCGACACGGTGCTTGTCAAGGGCTCAAGGGGGGTCCGGATGGAGAGGGTCCTGGAAAGTATGACGGGATTTGGACCGGGGAAAAGACGGGGCGGCGGGGACAATTGAGGAAGGTCCCCCGGGGGATACGGATACGGGGCGGAATGCCGTAGGGCGCGATGATGGAAAAGTTAAAGGGCCTTGATGGGGGCGATTGCAAAAACAAAAGGGGATGAGTGATGCTTTACGGTCTTTTTTTCTGGCTGCACAGATGGATAAGCCCGTTTAACGTATTCAGGTACATAACTTTCAGGGCGGCGCTTGCGGCCCTGACGGCGGCCGCCATCTCGTATTTCTCGGTGCCCGTCTTCATCGGGTGGGCCAGGCGGTTCGGCAATACGCAGTCGATAAGGAAGGACGGCCCTTCCGGGCATCTCTCCAAGCAGGGCACGCCCACGATGGGCGGCATCGTGATTGCGGCCTCCATACTGGTTTCCGCGCTCTGCTGGTGCGATTTGAGGAACGGCTACGTCCTCATCATGATGCTGGCGACGGCCGGGTTTTCCGCGATAGGTTTTTTTGACGATTACCTCAAGGTCGCCAGGAAGAACTCGAAGGGGCTCCCGGCCCGATACAAATTCGGGCTCCAGATATTCCTTGCCCTCGCCCTCGGCGTTATCGTCTATGTAAACCCGCACGACCCGTATCGAAGCATGCTCGCCATACCGTTTTTCAAAAAATGGCTCCTCCATTTCGGCATCTTCTATATCCCCTTCTCGGTGCTGGTCATGGTCGGCGCCTCGAATGCCGTGAACCTTACCGACGGCATAGACGGCCTCGCCATCGGTCTTGT
This sequence comes from Nitrospirota bacterium, assembly GCA_021790695.1. Lineage (GTDB taxonomy): Bacteria > Nitrospirota > Thermodesulfovibrionia > Thermodesulfovibrionales > JdFR-88 > JAJYGJ01. Next base: position 1,931 of record JAJYGJ010000130.1, read on the forward strand.
GGCCATTGCGACCATCGCAAACGGCGTCCTCATATACATCTCCGGCCATGAGGGGCTTTCGGCGTACCTGCACGTGCTTCATATATCCTATGCCGGGGAACTGACGGTTTTCTGCGGCGCCATGTTCGGGGCCGCCATAGGTTTCCTCTGGTACAACTCCTACCCGGCCGACCTCTTCATGGGCGACGTGGGCTCCCTTGGGCTCGGGGGCGCCCTGGGGACGCTTGCCGTGATATCGAAGCAGGAGATAATACTTGCCGTTGTGGGCGGGATATTCGTCGCCGAGACCGTCTCCGTGATACTCCAGGTTGCGTCGTTCAAGCTCACCGGCAAAAGGATATTCAGGATGGCCCCGCTCCATCACCATTTCGAACTGAAGGGGTGGGCGGAACCGAAGGTCATAGTAAGGTTCTGGATAGTGGGAATAATACTTGCGCTCATGTCGCTGGCGACATTCAAAGTCAGATGAACGGCGGGCAAAGTCAGATGGACGGCGCGGCGGGCATAACGGCCTTTAAAGGCAGGAGGGTCCTTGTGGCCGGGCTTAAAAGGAGCGGCAGGGCCGCCGCCCTGGCCCTTTTCAATCTGGGGGCGAGGGTCTCCGTTACCGATATGAAGACCGCGGGCGAGCTTGGGGCATGCGCCAAAGACCTTCCCGCGGGAATCGGCCTCTACCTGGGCGGGCACCCGGAAGAGGCCCTGGAGGGCGTGGAGCTTGTTGTCGCCAGTCCCGGAGTGCCGATGGATGCCGGCCTCCTGAAAACGGCCGCCGGACGGGGCATTGAGATCATGGGCGAGCTGGAGCTTGGCTACAGGCTTTTTAAATATGAAAACCCGCTCGTTGATTTCCTTGCCGTCACCGGGACGAACGGAAAATCTACGACTTGCACCCTCCTTCACTCCATGCTCCGCAAGGCGGGCAGGAACGCCGTCCTCGCGGGCAATATCGGAGAGGCCCTTACGGGGTTTTTCGCCGTGAAAGAGGCGAGGGAGGCGGACACGGTCGTGGTGGAGGTGTCCAGTTTTCAACTGGAGGCCGTCTCCGATTTCAAACCGCGGGTCGCGGCCATCCTCAACCTGGCCCCGGACCACCTTGACCGCTATGCCGGCCTTGAGGCCTATTACGGGGCGAAGATGAAAATATACCGGAGGCAGGACGAGGGGGACTTTCTCGTCCTCAACGCGGCTGACCCCGTCTGCCGGCGGATAGCAGGGAGGCTCGCGGGCGCGCCCGGGATAGTTTACTTCGGAAGCGGGGAAAAGGCCCGGGAAAGGACAAGGCCGGGGCTTTATGAGCGGGACGGCTCGGTCTTCGTAAATCTCCCCGGCCTGGACGCGGAACTTATAAAAACATCAGAGATAAGGATAAAGGGCGCCCACAACCTTGAAAACGCCATGGCGGCCGGGTGCATGGCCCTTCTGGCGGGCGCGCCGGTTCAAGCCGTGCGCGGGGCGCTCATGGAATTTCCGGGCCTTGCCCACCGGATGGAGTTTGTAAGGGAGATCGAAGGGGTGGTCTATGTAAACGACTCCAAGGGGACCAACCCTCCCGCGGTCCTGCGCTCCCTTCAGAGTTTCGGCGCAAGCCCCCTCGTCCTCATCGCCGGGGGCAGGGACAAAAACGGCGATTTCGAGAGCCTCAGGGGCGCGGTGAAAGACCACGTCAGGCTCATTGTGCTCATCGGCGAGGCTGCGGGCAAGATGGAGGCCGCGCTTCGCGGCGCGGCGGAAATCCGCTTCGCCCGGGACATGGAGGAGGCCGTTCGCACATCAAGGCAGGCCGCGCGGCCGGGGGACGTGGTCCTTCTGTCGCCGGCCTGCGCGAGTTTCGACATGTTCGAGGATTTCGAGGACAGGGGCAGGAAATTCAACCGGGAGGTATGGAAGCTTTGAAGCCACCAGTGGCTTTGAAGCCGCCAGCGGCTAAGCAGCCCGACACGATCGAGGAGAGCAAACCGGACAGGCTGCTCATGTTTACGGTTGCCGCCCTGGTGTTCCTGGGCGCGCTCATGATCTATTCCAGCACCAGCGTGGTCACGCACGCCATGCTGGAAAAACGGATCACAACCCCGCTTTTCTACTTCGAGCGCCACGTCATCACAATAATGCTGGGCCTTGCCGCCGGGCTCATTGCTTACAAGATGAGCCCGGAGTTTCTGGGCAGGCTCTCGCCCGTCCTGCTTTTGGGCTCGATGGCGCTTCTGCTTCTCGTATTCACAAGACTGGGCATCTCGGCGGGCGGCGCGAGGCGTTGGCTAAGGCTCTGGCCCTCGACGTTTCAGCCCGCGGAACTGGTAAGGCTCGCGATGGTGATATTCCTTGCCTGGTATCTGTCCAGGGATTTTTTCGACCCGGAGAGCCTCTGGCTCTTCGTTGCCCCGGTCGCCATAATGGCCGTCTTTCAGGGCGTGTTCATGAGGCAGCCGGATTTCGGCGGGACCCTGACCCTGGGGTTCATCACCATAGGCATGCTCTTTCTGGCCGGGGCCAGGCTCAAATACCTCTCCGGGCTCGTTTTCCTTTTTCTGCCGGCCGTATATTATATGGCGCACAAACCTTACCGCTGGAGGAGGATCACCTCTTTTCTGAATCCCTGGGCGCAGGCCCGCGGCGAGGGTTTCCAGCTTGTCCAGTCCCTCATCGCCATGGGCAGGGGGGGATGGGGCGGCGTGGGTCTTGGAAAGAGCATGCAGAAACTCTCTTTTTTGCCGGAGATGCATACGGATTTCATATTCTCCATCATCGGCGAGGAACTGGGCTTCTTTGTCGCGGGCGGCGTCGTGGTCGCCTTCCTGGTCCTTTTCCTAAGGAGCGTGAGCATTGCAAACAGGATGAGCGCAAGATTCCGCTACCTTCTCGCATACGGCATAGCGCTCATGATAGCGGTGCCGGCCGTAGTGAATTTCTGCGTTGTCACGGGATTGCTGCCCACGAAAGGGCTGCCGTTGCCGTTTATAAGCTACGGGGGCTCCTCCCTCATCGTGAACCTCGTGGCGATAGGGATACTTCTTAAACTCTCAAAGGGGGAGCCGTCGCCTCGGACGAAAGACAGGTGGAGCGAGTTGATCGAGAAAAAGAAGGCCAGGCGCAGCGTTTATGGGGCCGGGGGGTTCGGGTCATGAGAGTCGCAATCGCGGGCGGGGGATCGGGCGGGCATCTTTACCCGGGGCTTGCCCTGGCGGAGGAGCTTAAAAAAAGGTTCGGGGCGGAGATCATGTTCATAGGGACCGAAAAGGGGCTCGAATCCAGGGTGGTCCCGAAGGAGGGCTACAAGATAACCTTCCTGCCGGCCGAGGGGGTGGCGGGGAAGCCGGCCCTCCGGAAGCTGCGGGCTGCGGCAAAACTTTTACGCTCCGTCATCGGGGCAAAAAGGCTCTTTGACACGTTTGAGCCGGACATCGTGGTCGGAACGGGCGGATATGTCTCCGTGGGGCCGGTGCTTTCGGCCAGGCTCCTTTCCATACCGGTGCTCATCATGGAGCAGAACGTGGTGCCGGGGGCCGCAAACCGGCTGCTCGCCAGGATTTCGGGCGCGGTGGCCGCGACATACATGGAGAGCACCAGGCATTTCCCCAAAGGCAAGACCTATCTTACGGGCAACCCCGTCCGGGCCGGGATACTTTCCGCCGAAAAGGCGGCGTCCTTCGGGCCTTTCGGGCTGGAGCCGGAGGGGTTTTTCACGGTCCTGGTCTTCGGCGGCTCAAGCGGGTCCACCAGCATAAACAGGGCCGTCACGGAGGGGCTTGCCCATCTCGAACACGGCCTGCGGGAGAGGCTTCAGTTTTTGCACCAGTGCGGGCACCGGGACTATCAGGCGGTACGCGAGGCGTACAGGGGGGCCGGGTTCAAGGCGATGGTGGCGCCGTTCATATACCAGATGGCCGAGGCGTACGCGGTTGCGGACATGGTCATATCGAGGGCCGGGGCCACGACGCTGGCGGAGCTTACCGCGCTCGGCAAGCCCTCCGTGCTCGTGCCGTATCCGCACGCGGGGGCGCACCAGGAATTCAATGCGAGAAAGCTCGAGGAATTCGGTGCGGCAAGGCTGATCATGGATGAGGACCTTAGCGGCCGGCTGGTGGCCGAGGAGATAAGGTTTTTCATGGACAATGAAGGCGAGAGGACCGAGATGGCGGACAGGAGCAGGACCGTGGGCCGGCCTGATGCCGCCATGAGGACGGCCGAGCTTGTGCGGAGCCTGGTCCGGATGAAAAGGAGTGTTTAAGGGATGTTCAAACAGTATAAATCGATACATTTCGTGGGGATCGGCGGCATAGGCATGAGCGGCATAGCCCAGGTGCTTCACACCATGGGCTATCGCGTGACGGGCTCCGACCTGAAGGCCTCGGAGATGACCGGCAGGCTGCAGGCGCTTGGAATTCCCGTGGCGATAGGGCACAGCCCCGCCAACATAAAGGACGCGCAGGTGGTTGTCATCTCCTCCGCCGTCGGACGCGAAAACCCGGAGGCGAGAACTGCGGTGAGACTGGGCGTGCCCGTAATCCCGCGCGCGGAGATGCTGGCAGAGCTTGGCAGGCTCAAGTACGGCGTCCTGGTGGCGGGCAGCCACGGCAAGACGACAACGACCTCCCTCATAGCCACCCTGCTTGCCAGGGCCGGGCTTGACCCCACCGTCGTCATCGGCGGCAGGCTGAACGCCCTGGGCAGCAACGCCCGCCTGGGCCGCGGGGATTTCCTTGTGGCCGAGGCCGATGAATCCGACGGCTCTTTCCTGAAACTCTCCCCCGCCATCGCGGTCGCCACCAACATAGACCGCGAGCACATGGAGTTTTTCAAATCGATGCACGCCCTCCGGGGGGCCTTCCTTGAATTTCTGAACAAGGTGCCCTTCTACGGGCTGGACGTCCTCTGCCTGGAGGACGCGCACTTGAGGGGGCTCCTGCCGGACATAAGAAGGCGCGTGCTTACCTACGGGTTTCGCGAGGAGGCCGGCCTCCGGGCCGTAAACGTGGAAAAAGACGCGATGAGCGTCGAGTATGACGCGGTGATGAAGGGCAAAGTCCTCTTCCGCGTCAGGCTGCCCATCCCCGGCGACCATAACGTGCTCAACAGCCTGGCCGCCATCGGCGCGGCCCTCGAACTGGACGTGAGCCCCGCTGTCATCAGGGACGCGCTCTCGGATTTCGAGGGCATCGGCAGGAGGCTTGAACTGAAAGGGCGGATAAACGGCATAAGCGTTTACGACGACTACGGCCACCATCCGACGGAAGTGCGGGCGACGATCAAATCCCTGAAGGAAGCGTGCGGGGCCTCCAGGCTTATCGTCCTTTTCCAGCCCCACAGGTTCACGCGCACGAGGGACCTGATGGAGGAATTTTCAAGCGCATTCGATCACGCGGACTTCCTGCTCCTGATGGACATCTATCCCGCCGGGGAGCGGCCGCTTGAAGGGATAACATCGGAGGAGCTTTCGAAGGCGATAAAGAACCGGGATCAAAAACAAAAACGCGAAACGCAAAAACGCGAAAAATGCGCTTACGTTAAAGATGTCTCCCGGGCGCTTGCCTGGCTCTCCCGGAACCTGCGCCCCGGAGACATTGTCCTTACCCTCGGGGCCGGGGACGTATGGAAGGTGGCGGAAGAGCTTGTAAACAGGCTCGGGGCCGGGAAAACGGGGCGGGGCAAAAGGCAAAAGGAAGGATGAGGGCATGCCTTCAGGCGGACTCGGAAAGGCTGGCGGGTTGATAAAAGAACTGCGGCTCGAGGGGACGGAAATCCGCCTCCGGGAACCGTTGAAGGGGCATACGTCGCTTGGCATCGGCGGGCGGGCGGAGGTCTATGCGCGGCCCGGCGACACCGGGGCCCTGGCCCGGCTCCTTGCATTCGATTGGCAGATGCCGGTCTGCTTCCTGGGGGGCGGCACCAACCTCCTCGTGAGGGACGGGGAGATAAGGGCGCTATTCATATCCACTGCCGGCCTGAGGGGCATAGAGGTTCTCGAACGGGGAGAAAAAGGGGCCGGGGCCGTCATATCGGTCCGGGCGGGCGAGCCGCTGAAATCCGTTCTGGCCTTCTGCATGAAGAACGGTTTTTCCGGGCTTGAGCCGCTGGCGGGCATACCGGGCAGCCTGGGCGGAGCGGTCGCGGGGAACGCCGGCGCTCACGGCCTGGAGATCGGGGACGTCATAAGGCGCGTTCATGTCATGGGAGAAAAGGGCGGGACGATGGCGCTAACCGGGGAGCAGATGGGGTTCGTATACAGGGGCGCCGCGGCCCTTGCCGGGCCCTCCGGAGGGCCCTCCAAAGGACCCTCAAGAGGGCGGGGCGCCAGCGGGCTCGTCATAAAGGCGGAGCTTGCCCTGGACAGAACAGACCCCGCGGAGATCAGGGCCCTCATGTTGCGGAATTTCGGGATGAAGAAAAAGACCCAGCCCCTTGGGGCGCGTTCGGCGGGTTGTGTTTTCAAAAATCCCGGCGGGCGCTCCGCGGGGAGCCTGATCGATGAGGCGGGGCTCAAGGGGATGCGCGCGGGCGATATAGAGGTAAGCGGGCTTCACGCGAATTTCTTCATCAACAGGGGTGAAGGCAGCGCGGACGACTTTCTTCGTCTCATGGACAGGGTCGCGGACGAGGTGGAAAAACGCTTTGGTGTTCGGCTTGCGCCGGAGATAAGGATTTTCAGGGATGGATTTGAGAGATAGAAAAATCGGCGTCCTGATGGGCGGTCTTTCGCCCGAACGGGAGATTTCGTTAAAGACGGGAGACGCGATACACCGCGCCCTGGCGCGCCTGGGATACGACGCCTGCCGGATCGACGCGGGAAGGGACCTGGCGGAGGCGCTCAAAAAAGAAGGGGTCAGTGTGGCGTTTATCGCCCTTCACGGCGGGGCCGGCGAGGACGGCTCCGTGCAGGGTCTCCTCGAGGTGATGGGGGTCCCGTACACGGGCTCGGGAGTGCTGGCCTCTGCCCTGGCAATGGACAAGGAGTTCTCAAAGAGGATATTCCATGACCGCGGCATTCCGGTCCCCGGGGGGACGGTCCTGGCTCGCGCGGATTATGACCCGGTTATCAACACTGGGGACATAACGGGGGCGATGGGTTTTCCCTTTCCATGGGTCGTGAAACCCGCAACCGCGGGCTCGAGCATCGGGGTGAGCATGGTGGAGGACAAGGGCGGGATCAGGGCCGCCCTGGACGGGGCCTTTGCCGTGAGCGGCCGGGTGATAATCGAGCGGCGGATAATGGGCAGAGAGGTCCAGGTGGGCATACTCGGAGGAAGGGTGCTGGGGTCGGTCGAGGTGCGCCCCACGCTCGATTTCTATGATTACAGGGCGAAATACGCGGGCGGATTGACCAGGTACATCCTGCCGCCGGAAGTGGACGCGGGGGCCCTGGCGCTTGCGCACAATACGGGGCTTGCGGCCCATCTGGCGCTTGGCTGCCGCGGGGCCACCCGCGTGGACCTGATATTGGACGCAGCTGGGGCGGCCCATGTGCTCGAGGTCAACACGATTCCGGGCATGACGGAGACCAGCCTGCTGCCCAAGATAGCGAAGTCTTGCGGGCTCGATTTCGACGCCCTGGTGGAAGAGATGCTAAAAGGGGCGGTTTTACCTGAAGGATGAACAGAAGAAAAGGCAGGAACAGGAAAAAAACGAAGACGGCCGGACGGCCGGGAGGGCGGGCCTTTTTTTTGAAAATGGCCCTTGCGGCAGCGCTTCTCATCGCCCTCTTCATGGCCCTTTCGGCCTATGCGGGGTCAACCGGGATGTTTCCGCTCAGGAAGGTCGTTTTCGAGGGAAACAAGACCCTCTCCAGCGGGGAACTGCTGGCGCTCCTGCGGGTGAGGGCCGGGCAGAACATGCTCGAGATGTCTAAAAAGGACCTCTCCGAAAGGCTTCTTTCCTGCCCCTGGGTGAAAACGGCGGCCGTGAGAAAAGAGATATTCACGGGAAGGATCGTAGTCAGGGTGAGTGAAAGGAAACCTTTTGTGCTCATAAAACGCAACGGGACCTTGTGGCTTTCGGACGTGAGGGGCAGGCTCCTTGAACCCTTGAGGTCCGGGACGGCCCCGTTTCTGCCGGTCATCGACGCGGACGTGAAGGACTACCCGGAGACGTTCACCCAGGCCATGCTGCTTGCAAGGCGGCTCAGGGACCGCGGGTATTTTCAGGACGCGGTCCTGATATCGGCCGCCTGCCCGCCCGAGGACCTTGCCGTGCAGGAGGGAGGCCAGGTGGGAGGTGTAGATAAGGATGGAGGGTCAGACAAGGATGCAGAGGGGGGCAAGGAGGCGGGAGGCGTTATCATCCGGTTCGGGGCCGGCGATTACCGCCGGAAACTCGATGAGCTTGCCGCGCTCGAACCGGAGATCGCAAAAAGAAAGATCAGC
>JAJYGJ010000120.1 GCA_021790695.1 Nitrospirota bacterium
TCCGCAACAGACGCAAAGTCAATGTCCCCGATAATGGTGCCGTCCTTAAGCATATTTATGCCTATATCCACAACAACCGCCCCTTCTTTCACCATCTCTCCCTTAATAAGTCCGGCCCTTCCGGTCGCGCTGCAGAGGATGTCTGCCTGCCTCGTGAAGGCCTCGATGTCTTCTGTCTCTTTGTGGCAGACGGTTACAGTTGCCTCCTTTGCGAGGAGCATCATTGAAAGAGGCTTGCCTACAGCAAGGCTTTTCCCGATCACAACAGCGTGTCTGCCTTTTATCTGGATGTTATAGTAATCAAGAAGCCTGATTACACCAAAAGGCGTACACGGCAGGAAGCTGTTGATGAAACTAGTTAACATGGCCTGCACAGGCTTATTCACTGAACCCTGATTAAAGAGCTGTAAAGTTGATTCGTCAGCTGCAAGCCTGCCAACAGCTATCGCACCGAGACCGTCTATGTCTTTTTCCGGAGCGATAGCGTTGATCACTTTCCTCGCATTTATCCTCTGGGGCAGCGGCATCAGGAGCAGAAGGCCGTGAATACGCTCATCATTATTGACAGCGTGGACAGCATTAAGCAGCTCATTCCGGGACGAGGTCTTCGGCATCCTGAACTCATAGGTCTTTATTCCGACCATCCTGCAAGTGCCGAGAGTTGTTTTATAATACAGGAGAGATGCGGGATCATCTCCGATAAGCATCAGCCCAAGGCCCACATCGATCCCGGATGCGTTAAGGGCCTCGACCTCTTTTTTAACACCCTGCTTTATTTCATAAGCAAGCTTCTTCCCATCAAGAATATCGGCCATATGAAATCTCCGCACTTTTTTACGGAAAAAAGGGGACAGACACCAGGTTATTTTTTCTTTCGAGGTCTTCCGCCTTTCGATCTCCGAAGTTGTCTGCCAAGCATGTTTTCTATTTTTATGACGAAGAATTCATCGCCACAGGGCCTACCTGTTTTCGTATTTTCTCTTATAGCAGTTAAATCTTTTTCGTCCTCCCCCTCTCTCAGGTATGCAGCCCAATTCTTTATACCATCCGTAATCGGACAATCACCGGACAAGACCATATCCTTTGACCCGAGTACATGTGCTCCTGCGCTCGACCATCGATACTCCTCCGCCTTCGATACCACACCAGCTCTTACGGGATTGTTTTCTATATACCGGACTGCCGCATACAAATGTTTCTCATCGAGCACGCAGGAAAAAAATCTGCCCTGCCATAAATGGCCGCACATTTCTTTTTTTGCGTTGAAATACTGAGAATATCTCATATGGAGCATTTTGAGTGTCCTTGCCATGGAATCCACTGTCACGGGCATCGCGATAAAGTGAACGTGATTTTTCATGAGGCAATAGGCCCATATTTTCAGTGAATATTTTACCGAATAATCCCTCAACCAGTTTAGATATTGCTCGTAATCATGTGGTCCGGAAAAGACCGTCTGCCGGTAATTGCCTCTCTGAGTTATGTGATGTGGAAAACCCTGCGCGACTGCTCTTGCAGTTCTAGGCATGTTTCTATTATGCGAAATAGGATGGAAATGTCAATAACACGGTGTCTGTCCCCAGTTAAACAAAAAATCCCGCCGGCAGGAAGAAACCGGCCGCAGCAAACTTTCTACGCGGATGATCCGCCGAGCTTTTGGACCTCGGCCTGGAAATAGCCGGATGTCACACTGTCGAAGAGGCAGAATTCCACTGTCTCAAGGCTGGTTTGCGGGTTTTCGCGGATAAAGCGAAGGGCCGTGCGGACCAGGATTTCCGCGCACCTTTTTTTCGGAAATCCGAATATGCCGCTGCTGATGGCCGGCATCGAGATGCTTTTAAAGGATTTCAAAGAGGCCAGCTCAAGCGAGGAAAGGACGGCGCTTTCAAGTTTTTGGTCCTCATCTCCCTCGCCCATCCGGGGCCCGACGGCGTGGATGACGGCCCTGGCGGGCAGCCTGCCCGCGCCCGTGAGGGCCGCATGGCCGACGGGGACATAGCCGATTGCGTTACTTTCCTCCTGGATCACGCGGCCGCCTTTTCTCACAATCGCTCCGGCCACGCCCCCGCCGTGCTGAAGGCGGCTGTTGGCGGCGTTTACGATGCAGTCAACATCCCTCCCGGTGATATCATCCTCGACCACGCGCAGCGTCTTACCGTTTTCCGAATACCGGGCGACGATTTTCATTTTCTACCCTTTCAACACTCCCATGGGTCTCAGCCTGGCCACTTTCCTGGAAATTCCGGCCCCCTGAACGACGTCCACGACATTCGATATATCCTTGTACGCCTCGGACATCTCCTCGGCCAGGGTCTCTCTGCCCGCGGACATGACGATTATCCCCCTGTCCTCGAGTTCCCTGAATATGGACCTGCCCTTGGCCCGCCGCACGGCCTCATGCCGGGAGAGCACCCTCCCGGCCCCGTGACAGGTGGAGCCCCATGTCTCATCCATCGCCCTCCGGGTGCCAAGAAGCACGAAAGATGCCCGGCCCATGTCCCCCGGCACCAGGACGGGCTGGCCCGTCTCCCTGTAAATCGCCGGAAGCTCCGGATGGCCGGGCGGGAAAGCACGCGTGGCGCCCTTCCGGTGAACGGCAAGTTTTACCGTTCTGCCGCCAACCGGGTGCTCTTCAATCTTCACGATGTTGTGGGCCACGTCGTAAAGCGTCTCCATCCCCAGGCCCTCGGGCCCCGGATCCATCGCCTTCATGAAAGCCTGTCTTGTCCAGTGCATGATCGCCTGCCTGTTCGCCCACGCGTAGTTGGCCGCGGCGCGCATCGCGCGTATATAATCGCGCGCCTCGGGGGAGCCTACCGGGGCGCAGGCAAGCTCCCTGTCCGGAAGCTCGATCCCGTATTTCCTGACGGCCCTTTCCATCACCTCCAGGTGGTCCGTGCATACCTGGTGCCCGAACCCCCTTGAGCCCGTGTGGATCATGACCGTCACCTGGTCTCTGGACAGACCGAGTTTGCGCGCCGCCTCTTCATCGTATATCTCATCGACGTACTGGATTTCGAGGAAATGGTTGCCCGAGCCCAGAGAGCCTATCTGGGCGCTCCCGCGTTCATACGCCTTCATGCTTATGAGGGACGGGTCGGCCCCTTCCATCATCCCGCCCGATTCCGTCCGCTCCAGGTCGCCGGCGTCCCCCATGCCCTCCCGAACGGCCCACCGCGCCCCGTCCGTCATGACTTTTTCAAGCTCCTGGCGGGAGAGCCGGAGCCTCCCCTTGGAGCCCACCCCGGCCGGGACCATCGAAAAAAGGGCTTCCAAAACCGCCCTCAGCCTCGGGGAGACCTGCTGCCGGGTAAGCCTGCTTTTAAGGAGCCTTACGCCGCAGTTTATGTCATAGCCCACGCCCCCCGGCGAGATAATCCCTTCATCCATCGAGAACGCCGCAACCCCGCCTATCGGAAACCCGTAGCCCATGTGAATGTCCGGCATCGCCATCGATGCGCCCGTGATGCCGGGCAGCATGGCCACGTTCGCCACCTGGGCTATGGCCTTGTCCTCCAGCCCGCGCTCAAGTTCCTCATCCAGATAGATCACACCTTTCACCTTCATCCCGGGGGCGTAGGTTTCAGGCAGCTCCATCCTGTATTCGTCTATCCTTTTAAGCGTCCGAACGGCCATCTGCTCCTCTCCTATATATCGAATATCACCTCGACGCCCCAAAGGCCGCCCGCGTTTTCGATCTTCAGGCCGTGATAGGTTGCCGCCTTTATCAAAAGTCCCGCCCGGTGGCGGCCGCGATCGAATTCCTCGCCGTGCACCACGGCCCGTATGCGGCCTGCCGCCAACTGTCTTATCTCCACCCTCCTGCCGATGAACCCGTAGGCGTCAAAATGAAACACAAGCTCGTTTAAAAAACCGACCAGGAGCCCCTCCGGCCCCCCCTGACTGTCCGCCTCCGCCGATACCTCGATGGATTTTTTCTCTTCCACATCCGCCAGGTCCGTTATAAGGCTGTACATGCCCGTGGCCGCCGCCGCGAAGGCTTCCTCCAGGCTGCCGCCCGTTGCCCTGATCCCCGCGTCTCCGGATATGTCCATAGCCTCGTAATGCATAAGCCTACGCTATCACGGGGGCAAAATCGAGTCAAGGCGGGGCGATGCGAATTTTCGGCAGTGGTACAGTCCGGTTAATCCACGGTGCAGATATTATTCCGGGGGCGTTTGTATCCGCCCGCTCTTATGTGATGAGGGATAGCCCATACCTGCCTGTCCTTATGAATGAGGGAAAGACCGACGGACGAGAGACGGCGCGTCTGAAAAACCGGGGTGATCGCTCTTTAAAACGTTTAAATGGACCTTTTGAGTTACGCCCGGAACGGCCACCCCCGAATGAATAGGGCAGGCAGGTAAATGGGCGACAGGGACGAGCGGATATACCCTATCCATGGGAGGGGGGGAAGGAACGATTGCCGCCGTAGCTTGGCCAAGCAAACTGTACTACTACCGAATTTTCTTGATTTTTTACTATTTTATCTATATTTTAAGGTAGGACGCTTTTTTGGGGCTTTGTATCAACAGGCGCACCTGGGGGTGGGCAATTGCCTTTTGAAGACAGCAGCTCCGGGTCGAAGAAGCGATCAAAAAGAAGAAAGATGATTACCGAGCAGGTTACCCTTGCGATCGCGGAGGGTGGGAAAGAAAAGAAAAAGGGAGAATCGATGAAGTGCGTCACGTTCAATATAAGCGACTCCGGGGTCGGAGTTTACACGGAAAAGTCCCTGGACCGCGGTGCGGCCTTCATGATTTATTCCGGTAAGTTGTGGGCCCTGCCCAGGCGGGGGATTGTCAAGTGGTGCCGCAAGCTCGCCCCGGGGCTTTACAGGGCCGGCATCGAAATGGCCGCGAAAGGGCAGGACACTTCGTTTTCATGCGCCGAAGAGCACGAGGATTTCAAGGCCGGCGAATAAGCCCTCCGGGCGCATTAACCTTTCTTCCTTGTCCGCCTTCCAGTCATCCTCCCGCAGCGGGGGGAAAAAGCGATTTTGAGATGGGTCCTACATCCTTCCGGAACGGAAGATCGAGATTATAAGCCAAAGGCCGAAGATGCCGGCAAAAAAGAAGCTCACGAACCCCAGCACGGAAACGCCGAAGATCGTGGGCGGCACCTTCATCGCGTGCATTATGGAACCGCTTATTATCATGGCGCTGACCACCATGGCGAAGGCCAGGCGGTTCGAGGAGCGGTCCATGTCCTTTATCAGGTTTTCAAGCCCCAGGTGGTGAAGTTTCACCTGGATGTCGTTACGGATCACCTTGTTTACCATCCGCTTCAAGTTGCGCGGCAGGAAAAAGGCGAACTCCCCCGCCTCGACAGCCTCGGCGCTGAACCTGCCCATCAGCCTCTCCGGACTTAATTTCCTTTTAATGAGCCTGGAGGCGTAAGGCTCGGCGGCGGAAAAGAAATCAAACGAGGGGTCCAACTGCAACCCGATGTTCTCCAGTATCAGCAGGGACTTGTTTATCAGCATCAGTTCCGGGGGGATGCGCAGGTTGTGGCGCATGGCCAGGCTGACCAGGGTCGCATCGTACCTGGCCAGGTTTATCTCGTTCAGGGTGAGCCCGAACATGGGCTCCAGCAGGTCGGCCAGGTCGGCCTTGAACTCGGTGCGGAAGGCCTCCAGATCGGCGTCGGGGCGGACGTACCCCAGGGCGATATAGTTTTCTATCAGCCTGTCGTAGTCCCTGCGGATGAGGGCTATCAGGGTGCTTGCCAGCACGTCCTTCAGTTCCTCCGTGACGGCGCCCACGATGCCGAAATCGAGAAAGGCCACTTCTCCCTCCGGCGTGACAAAGATATTGCCCGGATGGGGGTCGGCATGATAAAAGCCGTCCGTGAATATCATCTGAAAATAGGCCTCCACGCCCAGCCGGGCAAGCCTCGCCCTGTCAAAGCCCGCTTCGTCTATCTTTTTCAGGTCGTCTATGCGCGCGCCATAAATGCGCTCCATCACCATCACCTTCCCGGTGAGAAACTCCGGGTATATCTTCGGAAACCGGACATCGGGATTGCCCTTGAAATTATGCTTGAACCGCAGGCAGTTCTTCGCCTCCTGCTCGAAGTTCATCTCGCGTCTTACTACCCTGGCGAACTCTTCTATGAGGCCGACCGGGTTGAAAAACCGCACCTCCACAACGTAGCGCTCCGCGATGCGGGCTATGGCGGACAGTATCTGGATGTCTTCCTCGATCATGTCCCTGATACCCGGCCGCTGGACCTTCACGACCACATCCGATCCGTCCATGAGCACGGCTGTATGGACCTGCGCTATCGAGGCCGCGGCGATGGGCTTTTCATCAAGGCTTGAAAAAACCTCCGACGCCGGGCGGCCAAGCTCCCGCTCGATTACCTTCCTTGCCTCAGGGCCGGGAAACGGGGAGACTTCATCCAGGAGTTTTTTCAGTTCCTTCGCGTATTCGGGGCCTATGACGTCCGGCCTGGCGGCCAGCACCTGGGCGAATTTTATGAAGGTGGGGCCAAGCTCCTCGAATGCGCGCCGCAGGTTGCCCGGCATGCCGGGCGCTTTCAGGGAGGGCCACTGCCCGAAGCTCCTCAGGCGGGTCAGGAAGGGTACATACCGGCCCAGCCGGACCTGATCAAGCAGGCGGCCAAAACCGTACTTCAAGAAGACGTTTACTATCTGCTGGAGTCTTCTAGCCGTTTTGTAGCGCTTGTGAAGAAAGCCGAAACGGTCCAAGAAATTTTATTAGGTCCTTACGGCTCCTTCTCCTCCGGAATCTCGGCCCCGGACTCGAGCCTCTTGACCCGCAGGGTCAGCGACTGGATTTTTCTGTTGACCGCCTGCACGTCGTCCCGGGTGGGCAGGTTCGTTTTCTGCAGCGCCTTTTCCACCACTTCGCCGATTGATTTATTAAGCTCCGAGGTGCTTTTCTCGGCTATATCGGTCCATTCCCTGACGAGCTTCGCCCCCTGCGACTGGCTCAATTCGCCTTTCTTCACGAAACCATTCACCATCTCCTGGAACTTCTCCTCGATGCCAATGCCGGCAAGGAGTGTCTTTCTCACAAGCCCCGTTATCATATTACCGGTTCCCCCTGTTTCGTCTTATTTTTTGCTCAGGCGGCTCCCGACAATATCGTATACCTTCTGAAGGGCGCTGTCCAGCTTGTCCAGCTCCTTTGTGCCGCCCTGGGCAAGCTCCGGCCTGCCCCCGCCCCTGCCGCCCGCAAGCACGGCCACCTCGCCCAGAATGTCGCCTGCCTTTATCCTGCCGGCAAGATCATTGGTGACCGCGGCCAGCAGCGCTCCATCTTCGCTTGCAAGCACTATCACGCCCGAGCCCATGCGCTCCCTGAGCCCGTCGGCCAGCTCGCGAAGCTCATTGGGCCTGAACCCGGAGAGTTTTTCGGCCAGCACCTTTACGCCGTCCACGGGCCTGGCCCTGCCGGCAAGCTCCAGGACAACGCCCCTGGCATCGGCCGCCTTCTTTTTCCGGATCTCCTTTTCGAGTCTTTTTACGGTCTCCTGCAATTCATTTATCTTTGTTTCGATATCTTTTTTAACCGTTGTTTCGATCTCTTTAAGCACAGACTCGACTTTCAACTGTTTGGCCACCGCCCCCATCGCGTGTACCGCGCCCCTCATGTACCTGAACGCCTCCAGCCCCGTAAGGGCCTCGATCCTCCTTATGCCGGAGGCAACGCTTCCTTCCGAGACTATCAGGAAAAGGCCTATCTGCCCGGTGGCCGTCACGTGGGTGCCCCCGCAAAGCTCCCTGCTCACGGATGGGACGCTTACGACCCTGACCCGCTCGCCGTATTTCTCGCCGAAGAGCGCGGTCGCCCCCTCGGCCAGCGCCTCTTCTATCGGCATCTGGACGGTCCGGACGGGCGAGTCCTCGACTATCCAGCGGTTCACGATATCCTCCACCGCCTCGATTTCGCGCGGGGAAAGCCCGGAGAAATGGGTGAAGTCGAACCGGAGACGCTGCGGCTCCACAAGAGAGCCCGCCTGCTTTACGTGCTCGCCCAGGACGGCCCTCAGCGCGGCTTGCAGCAGATGCGTGGCCGTGTGGTTTCGCATCGAGGCGCGTCTCAAATCCTCGTTGACCCGGGCGGTGACGTGCGCCCATACCTTGAGGCCGCCTTTTTCGACCCTTACATGATGGGTTATAAAATCCTCAAGGGGTTTTTTCGCTTCGAGTACGGCAACTGCCGCGCCGTCCGAGTATATCTCTCCCTTGTCGCCCGCCTGCCCGCCGCTCTCTCCGTAAAACGGCGTCCTGTCGAGGATGACCTCGGCCTCCTCGCCCTCCCCTATCTCGCCGGTCACATGGCCGTTTTTTATTATGGCCCTGACGACCGACTCCGATCTCATTGCTTCATATCCCAGAAAGACGGTGGGGCCAAGCTCCGCGGCAAGCTCCCGGTAAATGCCCTCGGCCGCGCCCTCCTCCTGGACCCACGACGCCCGGGCCCTTTCCTTCTGGGCTCCCATATCCCGGGCGAAACCCTCCTCGTCCACTGTAAAACCCTCCTCGGCGGCGACGTCCCGCACGATATCCAGAGGGAACCCGAAGGTGTCATAGAGCCTGAAGACCTCGCTTCCGGGTATCGTCTTTGCGCCCTCTTTCTTCAGGGCGGAGAGTGTTTCGTCCAGGAGCCTCATTCCCTGTTCGAGCGTGTTTGAAAACCTTTCCTCCTCGAACCGCAGGAGTTTTACCGTCCGCTCGGTCTCTGGCAAAAGCTCCGGGTAGGCGGAGGACATGGCCGCGACGACGGGGCCGGCCATGCCCCAGAGCGCCGGGCCCCCGATGCCGAGTTTCCCCGCATAGCGGGAGGCCCGCCTTATGATGCGCCGGAGCACATAGCCCCTGCCCTCGTTGCCGGGCATCACCCCGTCGGCAATCAGAAACACGATTGATCTCAAGTGGTCCGCGATCACCCGCATGGGGATATCCACCGCCTCGGAAACGCCGTATTTGCGGTTTGAGCGGCCCTCGACCCCGGCGATGATCTCCCGGAATATGTCCGTGTCGAAATTATTGAGCTTGCCCTGCAGGACGGCCGCGATCCTCTCCAACCCCATGCCGGTGTCGATGCTGGGTCTGGGAAGAGGCGCAAGCGCCCCGGACTCGTCCCTGTTATACTGCATGAAGACCAGGTTCCAGAGTTCCAGATACCTGTCGCAATCGCAGCCCGGCCGGCAGTCCGGCCTGCCGCAGCCCACACCCGGGCCCTGGTCGATGACTATCTCCGAGCACGGCCCGCAAGGGCCGGTGTCCGCCATCTGCCAGAAATTGTCCTTTGCCCCAAGCCGCACGATGCGTTCGGCCGGAAGGCCCGCCACCTCCTGCCAGAGCCTTTCGGCCTCGTCGTCTTCCTCGTACACCGTCGCCCAGAGTTTTCCGGCCGGAAGCCCGAACTGCACGGTAAGAAGTTCCCATGCAAACCCGATGGCCTCACGCTTGAAATAGTCGCCGAAGGAAAAGTTGCCCAGCATCTCGAAGAACGTGTGGTGCCTCGCCGTAAAGCCCACGTTTTCGATGTCGCTGTGCTTTCCGCCGGCGCGCATGCATTTCTGGCAGGAGACCGCCCTCTTGTACGGGCGCGTCTCACGGCCTAAAAACACCTGTTTGAACTGGACCATGCCCGCGTTGGTGAAAAGCAGGCTCGGGTCGCCGGCGGGCACAAGCGAGGAGCTTTTCACCACCTCATGGCCCCTGGCCCTGAAGAACTCGGCAAAGGCCTTGCGTATTTCCGCGCTCTTCACTGACCGCCGGTTCCGGGTGCTATGAATTTCTTGGAAGCCAAACCAGTGGACGTCATCTCCATGACCTTGCCCCCCGTGAAAAGAAGCATGGTGCTGGCCGTGCCCAGGACCTCCTTATAGGTCCACCGCTCCCGCGGCTGCCCGTCGGAAGCGGGCGGCAGGACGGTTATATAGGACGGGGCGCCCCAGGCGAACCTCACCTGGTCGGGCGTCATGCCCATCTCCACGGTGCCCTGCTGTATCAATTTCTGGATATTCGGCGGATAACCGCTTATCTCCGAAGGTGAATATCTTGCCCTTGGGGTTGCGCAGCCTGCGAGCGCAACCGCCGCAATAAACGCCGCCGCACAGGAAAAACGTAAAAAAAAGCCACGCTTTTTCATTTCACATATCCTCCTTCATTATTGAAGAAAAAACCTTCCTTATCGTTTCCGCCGAATAACCGCGGCGGGCCAGGGCCCCGTAAAGCCTGCGCCTGACAGTCGCC
>JAJYGJ010000169.1 GCA_021790695.1 Nitrospirota bacterium
CGGCTGCTCCACGAAGTTCGGCATGCCGCCCAACTCTCTCACCTGCCCCGTCTGCACGGGCATGCCCGGTTCCCTGCCGGTCCTGAACCGGAAGGCGCTCCTCTTCACCATAAAGACGGGCCTGGCCACTAACTGCTCCATCGCCCCTTTCAGCCGGTTTGCAAGGAAGAACTACTTCTATCCGGACCTGCCCAAGGGCTATCAGATAAGCCAGTACGAGATGCCCGTCTGCGAGCGCGGATACGTGGAGATAGAGGCCGGAGGCGGGACAAAGCGCATAGGGCTTACCCGCATCCACCTGGAAGAGGACGCGGGCAAGAATATTCATGAAGGCGCCGGTCCGCACGGCGGCGCCAGCCCTCACAGCCTTGTCGATTTGAACCGTTCGGGGGTCCCGCTCATGGAAATAGTCTCGGAGCCGGACATACGAACCCCCGAGGAGGCGGGCCAGTACATGCGCAAGCTAAGGACGGTCCTGCGCTATATAGGGGTATGCGACGGAAATATGGAGCAGGGCTCGCTGCGTTGCGACGCGAACGTATCGGTGAGGCCCGCGGGCGCGGATACCCTCGGCACGAAGGTGGAGCTTAAAAACATGAACAGTTTCAGGTTCGTGGAGAAGGCGCTCGAATACGAGATCAAAAGGCAGACGGCCGCAGTCAGGAACGGGCAGACAATCATCCAGGAGACCAGGCTCTGGGATTCCGCGGCCGGCGTCACCCAGCCGATGCGCACGAAGGAAGAGGCGCACGATTACCGCTATTTCCCCGAGCCGGACCTTGTCCCCTTCATGCCGTCCGAAGCATGGGTCGAGGAGATAAGGGCCTCGATACCGGAACTTCCGGACCAGAGACGCGAGCGGTTCGTCGCGGCCTACGGCCTGCCCGAATACGACGCGGGGCTCCTTACCTCCGAGCGTCCGCTTGCCGACTGGTTCGAAGAGGCCGTGAGGCTCGGGGCGGGGCCCAAGGCGGTCAGCAACTGGATGATGGGGGAACTGATGAGGTTGCTGAATGAAGACGGCCTTTCCATAGAGGACTCCCCTCTTGCCCCGGCGGGCCTGGTGGAACTGCTCTCTCTCATCGAGGCGGGCACGATAAGCGGCAAGATCGCAAAGGGCGTTTTCGAGGAGATGTACCGGAGCAAAAAATCCGCGGCCCGGATCGTGAAAGAAAAGGGGCTGCTCCAGATAAGCGACGAGTCCGAGCTTTCAGCCGTCATAGACCGGGTGATCGCGGCAAACCCCGATGAGGCCGGAAGGTTCCGGGGCGGCGAGGAAAAGCTCCTCGGGTTTTTCGTCGGTCAGGTGATGAAGGCCACGCAGGGCAAGGCAAACCCGGGCGTTATTAATAAGCTACTTAAAGAAAAACTCGCAAGACCATAGATTAAAATCATTTTTTAATCCTGGACAGGGGTAATTGGCGAGAAATTTCAGCCCTTGATCCTCATGCTTATATCGGCGGCCGGGGCGGAGTGCGTTATGAGGCCGGTGGAGATGAGGTCCACGCCGGTTTCGGCTATCCCTCGCACGTTTTCGAGCGTGACGTTGCCGGAGGCCTCAACGAGCGCCCTTTTTCCGCAAAGCTTTACTGCCCGCCTCATCTCTTCAATGTCCATATTGTCCAGCATGATTACGTCCGCGCCCGCATCCAGGGCCTCCCTGACCTCGGGCAGGCTGCGGGTTTCCACCTCGATTTTCATGAGGTGCGGGGCCCCGGCCTTCGCAAGCCCAACGGCCTTTTTGGTTCCTCCAACCGCATCTATATGGTTGTCCTTGATGAGGACGCCGTCAAAAAGGCCGAAGCGGTGATTGGAGCCTCCGCCCTTCCGGACCGCATATTTCTCCAGGTAGCGCATCGCGGGGGTCGTCTTCCTGGTGTCGCACAGCCTTACGTCAAGGCCCCGCAGGGCCCGCACGAATTCCCCCGTGAGGGTCGCGATGCCGGAGAGACGCTGAAGAATATTGAGCGATACCCGTTCGGCCGCAAGCAGCGAGGCCGTCCTGCCCTTTATTTCGGCCAGGACGGTATTTTTCCTGGCCTTTGAGCCTTCCCGGACAAGGGGTTTAAAATCCACCAGTTCGTCCACCATACGGAAGACCAGCCCGGCAAAAGGCAGGCCGGCTACGATGAAATCGCCCTTGGCGATCAGCCGGGCGGCGGATTTTTTTTCGTCGGCCAGGAGAAGCCGGGTGGTGATATCGCCCCCGTGCCCGATGTCCTCCTCCAGCGCCATGGCGACAAAACGCCTTATATGGGCGGGAAAAGACTGCACAGCCGGTTCAGGCGCGGTTCCTGAACAGGGAGACAAAACCGAGCACGCCGCCTATCATCGCGCCCAGGCAGAGCGCGGTCCTGGTGTTCAGGAGCGTAGTCACGTTGCCATGCACGCTGCCCGCGACCAGGAGGACGGAAGCGCTGTTTTCCATTTTCACGTCCTTCGAGACGACAATGGCGGCCGCGGCCCTGGTCATCTCGACATGTTCCTTTGCGGCCGCTATCGGCGAAAACGCGAAATTGAGCTGCACGTTGTTGCCCACCGCTATGCCCGCGAGGGACTGGTTGACGCTTACGTCGCCCCCCCGCAGTATGCCGCTTGCGCCCTGGGTCACGTCTATCCTCTCGCCGTCCACGCTGAGCGCCGCCACCTGCTGCATCTCCACGCGGGAACCCTCGATGCCCCGCACCGTGGAATTCCTGATGTTGACGAATTCGGCCTCAACAAAGCTAAGGTCCTTGTCTTCAAGCGAAAATGTCTGCTCAGCCATTTTCTTTTTCCACCTCCATGCCTTTAAGCCTGTTTATGCTGTCTTCCAGGTGCCGCTTCTTGTCCTCCAGTTGCCGGCATTTGGCCTTCTCCTTGGCTACTACCGCCTCGGGCGCCCTGTTCACGAAGTCCTCGTCCATGAGTTTGCGAAGGCAAAAAGCAAGCTCCTTGTCCGTTTTGCCAAGCTCCTTGCCGAGTCTTTCAAGCTCCGCCGCCATATCCAGGAGACCTTCCATGGGCACATAAACCTCAAGCCCCGGCATCGCTCCCACCGCAGCCTTTTTGGGTTTTTTTGTTTCAGGACCCGTTCCGACAATTATACTGCCCGCGCCAGCAAGCCGCATCATATGAGGCAGATGTTCGCCCAGCGTTCGGGCGGCAGCCTCCGAATGGGCGTTCACGATCACGCTCACCTTCGCCCCGGGCCGGACGTTCAGCTCCCCCCTTATGTTCCGCACCGCGGAGATGGCGTCAATGACCGCGCCCATCCGCTCCTCCGCTTCGGGATCACGGGGCAGGTCTTCGGGCCAGGCGGCCGTCATTATGCTCCGTCTTCCCTCCGGAGCGCCCCGGGCGGCAGCCTGCCAAAGCTCTTCGGTGACAAAGGGCATGAAGGGGTGCAGGAGTTTTAAAACCGTATCGAGCGTGTAAAGAAGACACCGGCGCACGTCCTTTGCCTGCCCTGCGTCTTCAAGCCCGGTCTTCGCAAACTCTATGTACCAATCGCAGAACTCGTGCCATACAAAACGGTAGAGCCTGTTTGCCGCGTCATTGAAGCGGTACTCTTCGAGGGCGAGGGAGGTCTCCTCCGAGGCTTGGGACAACCTGGAGAGGACCCATCGGCTGGGCAGGTCGGAGACGTCGTCCGGAGGGTTTTCGCCGGCCGTCCCGCCCTCCGTATTCATGGATATGAATTTGGCGGCGTTCCAGAGCTTGTTGATGAAATGCCTGTAACCCATCACGCGCTCTTCGGAGAATTTTATGTCCCTGCCCTGCGCGGCGAAAGCGGCAAGCGTGAACCGGAAGGCGTCGGCGCCGTATTTGTCCACCATGGTGAGCGGGTCCACGACGTTGCCCTTTGATTTGCTCATCTTCTGCCCTTCCTGGTCCCGGACGAGGGCATGGATGTAGACGTCCCTGAAAGGCACGTCCCCCATGAACTTAAGGCCCATCATGATCATCCGCGCCACCCAGAAAAAAAGTATGTCGAAGGCCGTCACCAGCGCGTCCGTGGGATAAAAGTCCTTCAAATCCGGCGTCGCCTCCGGCCATCCCAGGGTGGAGAAGGGCCAGAGCGCGGAGGAAAACCAGGTGTCCAGGACGTCGGGGTCCTGATCGGGCGCCGCCGCCTTGCATTTCGGGCATTCATCCGGGGTCGTCCGGGAGACTATGACCTCGCCGCATTCCCCGCAGTACCAGACCGGTATCCTGTGCCCCCACCATATCTGCCTCGATATGCACCAGTCCCTTATCTCTTCCATCCACGCGAAATAGCTGTTTTGCCAGCCCTCCGGGATTATGCGCACCCTGCCCTCCCGGACCGCACGTATCGCCTCGCGCGCCATGGGTTTCACTTTCACGTACCACTGGGGTGTGGACAGGGGCTCAATGACCGTCTTGCACCTGTAGCAGTGGCCCACCTGGTGGACGTGTTTTTCCTCCTTTTCCAGGAGGCCGATGGTTTTCAGATCAGAAACCACGAGTTTTCTGCATTCATAGCGGTCAAGGCCCGCGTATCTGGCGCCGGCCTGCGCGGTCATCCTGCCGTCCGCCCCGATCACGCTTATGGACTCGAGGGGCGGACTCTGTCTTTTTCCTATCTCCTCGTCGTTGAAATCGTGGGCCGGGGTAACCTTTACGGCTCCGGTGCCGAACTCCATCTGGACGGCCTGGTCGGAGACGACCGCGATCTGCCTGCACGTAAGCGGAAGGTCGATCCTGCGTCCCACGAGGTCCTTGTAGCGGTCATCGGCCGGATTGACGGCGACCGCCGTGTCGCCAAGCATCGTCTCGGGCCTGGTGGTGGCGACAACCACATGGCCCTTCCCGCCGGAGAGGGGATATTTTATGTATGTGAGCAGGCCCTCTTCCTCTTCGTGCTCCACTTCGAGGTCCGAAAGAGCGGTGCGGCATCGGGGACACCAGTTTATGAGCCTGGAGGAACGGTAGATGAGCCCTTCTTCATAAAGCCGGACAAAGACGGTCCGGACCGCCTCCGAGAGTCCTTCATCCAGCGTGAAGCGCTCCCTGGACCAGTCGGCCGACGCGCCCATCATCTTGAGCTGATGGATTATCCTTCCGCCGTACTCCGCCTTCCACTTCCAGACCCCTTTTATGAACTCCTCCCTGCCGATCTGGTGGCGGTCCTTTTTCTCCTTCGCAAGCTCCCTTTCCACCACGTTCTGGGTCGCTATGCCGGCGTGGTCGGTGCCGGGCAGCCACAGGGCCCGGGCGCCCCGCATCCTCTTCCATCTCACGAGCACGTCCTGGATGGTCGCATTCAGCGCGTGGCCCATGTGCAGGGAACCCGTTACGTTGGGCGGGGGTATGACGATGCAGTACGGCCTGCCGGATGGATTTACTTCCGGTTTGAAAAGACCTTTTTCGAGCCAGAAATCGTACCATTTCCGCTCAATGGTCCTGGGTTCGTAGCCCTTGCGCTCTCCGTGGTCAGGCATAGGGAAGACGGTTTCTAAATCTCCCGTTTTATGGATTCTATTTCTTTTTTAATGATGGATTCGGCAAGCTCCGGCACTGCCTGCCGGACCATTCGCTCCATCACTTCCTTCATTTCTGCGGAAGCGAGGGCGGCTGCCTGGGACACAAGCGATTCCACCACGCGGGGAAGCGATTCCATAACGATTTTTTGCGCGGCCGCGGTCATGGCCGGGGTCGCGGCCTCAGTCACTATCCGGGCAAGATCCAGCTTCCCGATGGCCTCATCGATTGAAGCGCCCACCCGGCTGCTGACGGCCGCATTTATCTCTTCCGGAGAGAGAACCTCTTCGGGGACGGGCTTTTCGGGCAGGGGAATATGCGTTATTGACGCTTCGAAGGCGGGCCCCGCGGATTGGGTGGTATCCCGGGGCTTCCAGTTTTCCGGCTCTGCTTTCTCCGCCCCGGAGATTGCCCCGGGGCAGGCCGCATCGGCCTGGGCCGCATCGGCGGACGGCATCGCGTCAGGGGGACTGTGCAGTTCCTCGACCTGGGGCACTACCACTTCCTCCACGTATTCCTCCGAAACCATCTTCTCCGAAACTACCTCATCCCCTTCCCCTTCAATGGTCCTCCGAATCTTGTCATCGTCCGATCCGGCAGCCCAGCCGGTCTCGACGGCGGCCCTGGAAAGGGCCTCGCTGAACGCTGAAGCTTCGGGTGCCGTCTCCTCTTCAACCGGCAGGGCGCCCCGAAGCTTTGAGATGAGATCATGGGACTCGAAGGGCTTTATCACGTAATCATCCGCGCCGGCCTTTTTGATGAGGCCTTCATCGACGGTCTCGAAGGCGCCGACCATCAGTATGACCGGGATGGAATTGGTCGCGGGGGAACTCTTTATCGTCTGGCTGAGTTCGTAACCGTTCATACGGGGCATATCCACATCGGCCAGCACGATATCGGGCCTGAAGGAGGAAAGCGCTTCAAGCGCCTCTTCCCCGTTACTCGTGAGTTTCAACTCAAACCCCTCATCGGCAAGGACCAGCTCGACGACCTTCTGGATGGTTACGCTGTCGTCGGCGAGAAGGAGTTTTTTCATTTTACCTCCATAGCGTTCGATTTTATTGTCTGGGCTTTAAAAAGTCAAGGAAGGCCGGCCGGATCGCATGATATCCGGCAAGATTCCGAAACAGTCCAAAATCGGGGATTTAGAGAACCCGGCTCAAAATCGTTTGAGCCGGGTTCCACGAAGAAAAAGCAAAAAAACGAAAAATGGATTTTGGGGGATCAGTAATTTTCAGACTGGATCCCGCCTCTCGAAAACTTCCGGTCTCCGTGAACCTGATTTGCCGAGGGACACGCCTCAGCGTGATGGGCTTCAGCAGCCGCCCGAGCCGGACGACGTAAAGCCTCCGGAAAAGATCCCTCCCCCGGAGCAGGAAAAGCTCGATATCTTTTTCGTCACCTGCCGCGACTTGCACTCCGGACAGACCGGCTCATCGCTCGCCTTTATCCTGAGAAAGGTAAATTCGGCCCCGCATGTGGCGCATTTGTATTCATAAACGGGCATTTTCATTCCTCCCCATAAAAAAAGCTTATCATTAGACTTAGTTTAAAATAAATTGCCCGGCCGGTCAACATGTTGCGAAATGCTTTCATGCCCACCCCGCGTGAAACCCTATTTGACAAAATCTCCCCCGCTCTATTACCATTTTGTTTCTATGTATTTTCAAGACCTTATACTCAAATTGCACGATTACTGGGCGGAAAAAGGCGCTCTCATACTTCAGTCCTATGACCTCGAAGTCGGGGCCGGTACATTCCATCCCGCGACCTTCTTCAGGGTGCTCGGGCCGGAGCCGTGGAAGGCGGGCTACGTCCAACCGTCAAGAAGGCCGACCGATGGGCGCTACGGGGAGAACCCGAACAGGCTGCAGCGCTATTATCAGTACCAGACCATACTGAAACCGTCTCCGGTAAACAGCCAGGAACTCTATCTTGAAAGTCTCGTGAAGCTGGGCATCGAGCCCCTGAGGCACGATATCCGCTTTGTGGAGGACGACTGGGAATCCCCCACACTGGGCGCATGGGGCCTGGGCTGGGAAGTCTGGCTTGACGGCATGGAGATAACGCAGTTCACCTATTTCCAGCAGGTAGGCGGCATCGACCTGAAACCAGTCACCGTGGAGATCACTTACGGCCTTGAGCGCATAGCCATGTACCTTCAGGAGGTAGACAACGTCTATGAGCTTGAATGGGCCAGGGGGATCAAGTACGGGGAAATCCATCATATGCCTGAGGTGGAATTTTCGAGGTTCAATTTCGAGCTGGCGAACACGGCCCTTCTCTCCGGGGAATTCGATTCCTTCGAGGCCGAATGCGAGAAATTGCAAAAAGAGGGCCTGGTGCTGCCAGCCTACGAATACTGCCTGAAGTGCTCCCATACCTTCAACCTGCTTGACGCCAGGGGCGTGCTGTCCGTCACGGAAAGGACCGGCTACATAGCGAGGGTCCGGAACCTGGCAAGGCTCTGCGCCAGGGCATTTCTTCAGCAGCGGGAGGAGATGGGCTTCCCGCTTTTAAAGGACGAGGGTGCAAGAGCTTCTCTTTGAGATAGGCGTTGAGGAAATCCCCGCGAGGTTTCTGCCAGGGGCGATGGACAACCTCAAAGCGGCCGCAAAAAAGCGCCTTGAGGAAAGCGGCATAGTCTTTTCCGCGCTCGATACATTTGCCACACCGAGGCGTCTTGCCCTGATGGCCGGCGGCCTGCCGGACAGCCAGCCCGACAGGGTCCGGGAGGTCTTCGGCCCGCCGAAAAAAGCCGCCTTCGACAAGGACGGAAATCCGACGAAGGCCCTGACGGGCTTTGCGGCTTCTCTTGGCGCAAGGCCCGAAGACCTGGTTGTCAGGCAGAAAAACTCCGGCCTTTACATGGCCGCCCTCATCAGGGAACAAGGAAGCCCCCTTAAGGAAGTACTTCCAGCGATGCTCCGGGAAATAGTGATTTCGCTTTCCTTCCCCAAGTCCATGAGATGGGCTGATGGGAACATCAGGTTCGTGAGACCCATAAGGTGGATAACGGCGCTGCTGGGAGGCGAGACGCTGGCGTTCGAGATCGACGGGATAAAAAGCGGAGACCTCACCAGGGGCCACAGATTCCTCTCCCCGGGCGCCATCCGGATAAGGGAGGCCGGGGCGTATGAGAATATCCTGAAAGCCGGCTTCGTGATCGCAAGTCCGGCCAGAAGGCGGGAGATGGTCCTTGAGGACCTTTCGCGGCTTGCCGGCAGCGTCGGGGGCAGGCCGGTCCTTGACGGGGCCCTCCTCGATACGGTCGTAAACCTTGTCGAATATCCCGTCGGCATGCTCTGCGAATTCCCGAGGGAGTATCTCGAACTGCCGGAAGAGCTTCTGGTCACTGTCATGCAGGACCACCAGAAGTATTTCGCCGTCATGGACGAAAGAGACAGGCTCCTTAATTATTTCATAGTGATCGCCAATACGCTCAAGGAAAACTACTTTGTCGTAAAGGCGGGCTCCGAGCGGGTGATACGCGCCCGCTTCGAGGACGCGAGGTTCTATTACCACGAGGACCAGAACCGCACCCTCCTGGAGCGGGTGGATGACCTTAAAAAGGTGGCCTTCCACGAGCGCCTGGGCAGCGTCGCCGACAAGGTCGGGCGCGTGGAAACCCTTGCCGCCTATGTCGCGGAGGCCGTCTGCCCCGAATCGGCCGGCCTGGCGGTCCGGGCCGCGCTTCTATCGAAGAGCGACCTTGTGACAGGCGTTGTGAGGGAGTTTCCCGAGTTGCAGGGAATAATGGGCAGGTACTATGCCGCAAACGACGGCGAGCCGGAGGAGGTCGCCCAGGCGATCCAGGAGCAGTACCTCCCGAGGCACGCGGGCGGCGCACTTCCGCAAACGAACGTGGGGGCCGTCCTGGCCCTTGCCGACAGGCTGGACAATATCGTCTCTTTCTTTTACCTGCGGCTGGCCCCCACGGGCTCCGAAGACCCGTTCGCCCTTAGAAGGCAGGCTACGGCATGCGCCCTGATCCTGATCGAAAATGGCTACGAGCTTACGATCCTGTCGCTCGTGGACAAGGCGGCGCAGTGGCTCGGGGGAAAAGATGCCGCGCTCGAGGCGGAGATAACACGTTTTTTCCAGTCCAGGCTGCCACAGATATTCGAGGCGAAGGGTCTCGAAAGCGACATAACGGACTCGCTGCTGCCGCTGGCCTCCGAAGCGCCCCTCAGGGATATCCTTGAGCGCGGAGTCGCCTTGAGGCGACTCCGGCAATACACCAATTTCGGCCCGTTTCTGCTTGCGATCAAAAGGGTCAAAAACATCCTGCCCCAGGGGAAAAAGCTCCCCCCTGAGGACCCCGGGCTCTTCAGGGAGCCGGCTGAAAAAGACCTTGCTCAAAGGCTCTCCGCCCTGGAGGCATCGGTCCATGATCTGATCTCCGGGCATTTTTACGAACGGG
>JAJYGJ010000236.1 GCA_021790695.1 Nitrospirota bacterium
TTTTTTTATTTTTTGTTTTCCGGCATTGCTTATCCGAAAATAATTTTTTAAAATCCACTCCTTCAAAGAGGCGCCCGACCTTATTTTGTGATAATTTACACATTCCGTGCTATTGTACGGCACTTTATGCGCTCGGTGTCAATAGAACCAGTTGAACAAAATTATTTTTTTAAGAAGCTGGGCTGGAAACCAGGGGACGGGCAGGGGTCGTTTTTAAAATAACAAGGAACCCATCCCAGTTATTTTAGGAAATCCGCACAATGCCAATCGTCCTGTTGGCGCAGACTTCTGGACGTATGGTTGCTTATCGAGAATCTGCAGAAGATGCCATGTTTCTAACGGCATTTTATGCGTCGGACGGGATAGCCCAGGTGAAGAGTATCAGGTGCTATCCGCATTTACAGGCCCGCCGGGTCTGGCGCAAAAAAAATCTTAATCAGCTTTGAATACATTGAGTCCGGAGCAGGCCTCAATTAAATCAAAATCCCTGTCCTTGTGAAAGAGGGTAAGACCGTTTTCCATGCAAATAGCGGCGATGACGCAGTCGACGGTCTTTCTTGTAGTCTTGCCCTTTTTTCTGCAATCCCTGTAAATTTCGGCCGCTTTAAAATAGGTCTCGATGCCCTTTGGTTTACAGATCGGAAATTCGAGCAGATAACTCTTCATCCTCTTAAAATCATTATCATCCTTTATCCCTTGAAGGATTTCCGTAAGAATTATCTCTGTAATTGAACGCTTTGAACAACCTGGCTGAAAAAATCCCTTTAAAAAAGGAAGTTAGGGGTTTCAGCTTGAACGGAAAAACACAAAAAAAACAAAACACTTCAATTGGAAACGGATTTAAAAATCATTGTGGGCCCCGGCGCGGCCAGGCCCGATAAGGGCGCCAGAGACGGTTTCGGGGTCCTAGAAGCCGGGTATACCGGGCAGGCGGAGGTTCTTACCGCCCTTCATCATCCGGAGCATCTTTTTCATTTCCACATACTGCTTTACCAGGCGGTTCACATCCGAGACACCCGTGCCGCTTCCGAGGGCTATGCGCTTGCGGCGGCTGCCGTTTAACAGGTTGTGGTTTCTGCGCTCCTCTTTCGTCATTGAGTTGATTATCGCCTCTATCCTCACGAACTCCCGCTCATCGACTTTCACGTTTTTAAGTTTGCCTCCCATGCCCGGGATCATGTTAAGCAGGTTTTCGATGGGGCCCATGCTCCGGACCTTCTTGAGCTGGTCCCTCAAGTCCTCGAAGGAGAAGGACTCCTCCATGATTTTCCTGCCGAGCTTTTCCGCCTCCGCGACGTCGTAAGCGCTCTGGGTCTTCTCGATGAGGCTCAGCACATCGCCCATGCCAAGCACCCTGGAGGCCAACCTTTCCGGATGGAAGGGCTCCAGCATGTCCAGTTTTTCGCCCGTTCCGATGTATTTAATGGGCTTCCCGGTGACGGACCTGATCGAAAGCGCGGCCCCGCCCCTGGCGTCGCCGTCCATCTTGGTCAGGACCACGCCCTCAATACCTATCTGCTCGTTGAACGTCCGGGCGATATTCACGGCCTCCTGACCCGTCATGGCGTCCGCCACAAGCAGGGTCTCCTGAGGCCCGGCGCCGTCCTTTATCTCCTTCAGCTCGGCCATGAGGGCCTGGTCTATATGCAGCCGGCCCGCCGTGTCGAGGATGACGATGTCCCTGCCCTCGAGGCGCGCCTTTTTGACTGCATGGGTGGCGAGGGCGGCCGCGCCTGTAAGGCCCCCGGAATCGGGCTCGCGGTTGGAACATACGGGCACGCCGATCTGGCCGCCGAGGGTTATGAGCTGATCGATTGCGGCCGGCCTTTGCAGGTCCGCCGCCACGAGCATCGGCCTTCTGCCCTCCCGCTTGAAGAACCGGGCCAGTTTGGCAGCGGTCGTAGTCTTGCCGGAACCCTGAAGCCCTATCATCATTACGACCGTGGGCGGGTTCGGCGCCAGCTTTATCCTGTTTTCCGCTTCTCCCAGAAGCCGGCAGAGTTCCGCATGCACTATTTTTATGACCTGCTGGCCGGGGGTCAGACTTTCGAGGACCTCTTTGCCCACGGCCTTCGCCTTCACGGCCTCTATGAAGTCCTTGACCACGCGGAAATTCACGTCGGCTTCGAGAAGCGCGATCCTGACTTCTTTCAGGGCAAGCTCAATGTCGTCCTCCTTCAGAAAACCCTTGCCCTTGAGTTTCCTGAATATTGACTCCAGCCTTTCGCTCAGACTCTCCAGCATGCTCTTTTATTTCAACAGCCCTTCTATTTCGCTTGAAAGGTCCTGGAATTCGCCCTCGCTGAAGCCCAGATGGTGCTGCCTTATGACGCCGTTTTTATCTATGATGAAGGCGGTCGGTATGCTGTCCACGCCGTAGGCGTCGGCAACACCCTTGTTGTCCCACAAGAGCGTATATTGGACCTTGTACGCCTTCTTGAACTGCCTTATCTTCGCCAGGGAGTCGGGGCCGCTGTTTATCGAGACTCCCAGCACCAGGACGTCTTTCCCCTTGAACTGCTCGTAAACCCTGTTGAAAGTCGGTATCGAGGCCTGGCAGGGGGGACACCACGTGGCCCAGAAATCGACCACCACCACCTTGCCTTTGAGAGAAGAGAGGCTGTATGTTTTCCCGTTTATCCCCTTCAGGGTGAAATCGGGGGCCTTGCTGCCTACTACAGAGGAGGGCATCTTCCGCTGGCAACCGTACAGGAAGAGCGCGGCGGCAAACATGAATAATGCAAGCAACCTGAAATATCTCTTCAAGGCCATGCCTGAAAATGCGTTATTGTTGTTCATTTGGACAGAAGCGCCTCTATCTTGGCCTTCAACTGGGGTTTCGGCACCGCGCCCACTATCTGGTCCAGCTTCTCGCCACCCTTGAAGAAAAGAAGCGTCGGTATTCCCATGATCTTGTACCTGCTGGCCACGTCCGGGTTTTCATCGGTATTGAGCTTGGCCACCTTGAGCCTGCCCGCGTACTCGCCCGCGATCTCCTCCACCGTAGGGGCGATAATGCGGCAGGGACCGCACCAGGCGGCCCAGAAATCCACCATGACAAGACCGTCCGATTTTAGCACCTCGTTGTCCCAGGTGGACGACGTAACTGCCATGATTGACTCCGCCATTTAAAATTCCTCCTCTTGGGTTGATTTTTCAGGAATAATCCCCGTGCTTGCTGATATATTATAATAGAATTCCTGATAATAATTAAAGTGTTAAAAAAGGCTGCAAAATTGCCTTTTCAGAAGGAGGCCCGATGCGCTTCACAAAGATGCTCATACCGACCGTGAGGGAAACGCCTTCCGAGGCCACGGCCGAAAGTCACAAGCTGATGCTTCGGGCGGGCTACGTAAGGCAGCTCGCCGCGGGGCTTTACATATATCTGCCGCTGGGCTGGAGGGTCCTCTCCAGGATAAACCGCATCCTGCGGGAGGAGATGGACGCCATCGGGGCGCAGGAGGTATCGATGCCCGTGCTCCAGCCCGCAGAGGTCTGGCAGCAGACCGGCAGGTGGTTTGACATTAAGGAGGAGATGTTCAGGCTGAAGGACAGGGGCGGCCGGGACATGTGCCTGGGCATGACGCACGAGGAGACGATGACCTGGCTCGCCTCCAGGGAGATACGCTCTTACCGGCAACTGCCCCAGGTCTGGTACCAGATACAGACCAAGCTCAGAGACGAGGCCAGGCCCAAAAGCGGCATCCTCCGGACAAGGGAGTTCCTGATGAAGGACAGTTACAGCTTTGACGCGTCGGCGGAGGGCCTTGAAAAAAGCTATAAGCTCCATGAGGACGCCTATCACAGGATATTTGCCCGCTGCGGCCTGAAATTCCGGCAGGTGGAGTCCGACACCGGCATGATGGGGGGCGCCGTCGCCCACGAATTCATGGCCCCGAGCCCCTCGGGTGAGGATGATATAGTCTTCTGCGCGGCCTGCGGCTATCAGGCTAACTCCGAGATTGCGGACTCCGCGCCCCGCGCGTTAAAACCAAAACCGGGCGGGGAAGAGCCTTATTCGGACGTGCATACGCCCGAAAAAAGGACGGTGGAGGAAGTGGGCCGGTTTCTCAAGGAGCCCGCGGAGCGTTTCATAAAAAGCATCCTCCTGATTGCTGCGGAAGGTCCGGTGCTGGCCCTGCTCCGCGGAGACCTGCAACTGCATGAAAAAAAGCTCCAGCGCCTCATAGGCCCCTTCCGGGCCGCCGGCAAGCCGGAAGTCGCGGATATACTGGGCGTGGAGGCCGGCTTCATCGGCCCGATGGGACACGATGGCGTAAAGATCGTCGCGGACCCCGTTTTGAAGACCGGCAGCTATATAACAGGCGCCAACAGGCCGCACTACCACAAACGGGGCGTAAGGGCGGATGCCCATTTCCGGGCCGACTGGCATGACATTCACGTGGCTGCGAAGGGAGACGGTTGCCCCCGCTGCGGTTCGGCCCTCGCGGTGGAAAAGGCAATCGAGATAGGAAACATCTTCCAGTTGGGCACGAAGTATTCGGCCGCCCTGAACGCGGTTTTCCTCAATGAATCCGGCAACGAAGAGCCGCTCATAATGGGCAGCTACGGCATAGGCCCGGCGAGGATCGCGGCAGCCGTCATAGAACAAAGCCACGACAAGGACGGCATCATCTGGCCGGAGGCGATAGCGCCCTTCGATGTCGAGGTCATACCGCTCGCCGGGGACGACCCGGAGGTCGAAAACGCGGCCCGGGTCATTTACGGCGAGCTTGTACGAAACGGGATCGAGGCGCTCATCGACGACCGCGACCTGAGGGCGGGCGTAAAACTTAAAGACGCCGACCTGATCGGGATCCCGAAGCAGATAATAGTCGGGCAGAGGAACCTGAGGGAGGGCCTTGTCGAACTCAAAGACAGGCGGACCAGGGAATCCAGGCTCATCAGGCCGGGTGAGACGCAGGATGCCCTCAAGCCCCGGGAATAAGCCAAATTTGCCTGCTGCCCTCACCGAGACAGGCGCTCAGGGGTAAATGATGGACAAAGCCGATTACATACTGAGGGCGGAATACGTAGTCACGATGGACGGCGAGGCCGGTGAGCCCGTCTTCAGGGACGGGGCGGTCGCGGTAAAAGACGGGACCATAGCCGGCGTGGGGCCGGAGGCCGATATCGAAAAAAGATTCGGGATCGGCAGAGCCGGTCAGGATCGTACCGGGGCGGGGGCGGACTGGGGGGACGGGCGGCTCAAGGTCATCCTGCCGGGGTTCGTGAACACCCACACGCACGCCCCCATGGTTTTTTTACGCGGCCTGGCCGACGACCTCCCGCTGAAGGAGTGGCTCGAAAAACACGTCTGGCCCATGGAAGACAAATGGCTGGGCCCGGAATTCATAAACGACGCAACGGAGCTGGCCTGCCTCGAAATGCTCAAGGCGGGTGTCACCACCTACAATGACATGTATTTTTTCGAGGGCGACGCCGCCGGGGCCGTGGCCAGGCTCGGCATGAGGGCGGTGCTCGGGGCGGGCATTGTGGATTTCCCGACCAGGGTGGCAAAAAACACGGACGAGTACTTCGAGCGCGCGGAGGAGTTCATAGGCCGGTTTCTGGGCGAGGAGCTTATAACGCCCTCCATCGCTCCGCACGCCCCCTATACCTGCGGGCCGGAGGGGCAGAAAAGGGCCGCATTGATGGCCGAAAAATACGATATCCCGGTTCACATGCACCTTTCGGAGACGAAATGGGAGGTAGGCGAGATACAGAGACTTTATGGAAAAAGGCCGGTGGACTTCCTTGACGGCCTGGGCGTGCTCACAAGCCGCGTGATAGCGGCCCACTGCGTCTGGCTTGACGACGGGGAGATAGAGATACTGGCAAAAAGGGGGGTGAGCGTATCGCACTGCGCGGAGAGCAATCTCAAACTCGCCTCCGGCTTCGCCCCCGCGGCAAAGATGCTCCGGGCGGGCGTAAAGATCACCCTGGGCACTGACGGCGCGGCCAGCAACAACGACCTGAACATCCTGGGCGAGATGGGCACGGCCTCGAAACTCCAGAAGACGGTCTCCGGAGACCCGACGGCGATGGACGCCCGCTCCGTCGTCCGGATGGCTACCAGATGGGGCGCGGAGGCACTCGGCCTGGGCGGCAGGACGGGCTCCATCAGCGAGGGAAAATCGGCCGACCTTGTCATGCTCGACCTGGACAAGCCCCACCTCACTCCCATTTACAACATTTACTCTCACCTGGTCCATTCGGCGAGGCCATCCGACGTGCAGCATGTGATGGTCGCGGGCAGGCCCGTGATAAAAGACGGACGGCTTACAAACGCCGACGAGCGGGAGATACTGGAGAAGGCAAGGATGTGGGGGAAAAGGATATCACAAGAATCTGTCTCAAAACAGGTTCTATAAACTCCTTCTTCCTTCGAGTGACTTTTTCATCGTGATCTCGTCGGCGAATTCGATGTCTCCGCCTATGGGCAGCCCGTAGGCGATCCTCGTAACGGCCACTCCAAGGGGGCCCAGCGTCTCTTTTATGTGTCTCGCGGTGAGTTCGCCCTTGGTGTTGGGGTTGGTCGCCATCACGACCTCCTCGATCCCTCCCGCGCGCACCCGCTCCACAAGCTCCTTGATCCTGAGCATATCCGGAGTTACGCCGTCGATGGGCGACAAGGCGCCCATGAGCACGTGATAGAGGCCGTTAAAACCGCCCGAGCGCTCCACCACCAGTATATTGCTCGGCTCCTCGACGACGCAGATCCTTGTCCTGTCCCGGAGCGAATCCCGGCAGATGCCGCAAAGCTCCGAGTCCGTTACATTGAAGCAGACCGGGCAGAACCTAGCCTTCCGCTTGAGGTCCGCTATCGCCGCGGCAAGGGCCGAGGCGTCCTCATCCTTCATGTTCAGGATGAAAAAGGCGAGCCTCTGGGCGGTCTTCCTTCCGATGCCGGGAAGCTTTGAGAGCTGCTCTATCAGTGTTTCAATGACGCCCTGAGACATTTCTTAAGCGTAAAGCCCGATTACGCCCCGAACATGCCGCCCAGGTCGCCCAGGCCCGGAAGGTTCAATCCGCCGGCAAGCCGCGACATCTCCTGGCTCACCACCTCCTTTGCGCGCCTCAATGCCTCGTTCGATGCGGCAAGGACCAGGTCTTCGAGCATCTCGACGTCCTCCGGGTTGACCACGTCCTTCTCGATCTTTATGGAAACTATCTCGCCCGCTCCGTTTGCTTTCACCGTGACCATGCCGCCGCCGGAGGCGGCCTCCACCACCTTGTTCTTGGCCTCTTCCTGAAGCCTCTGCATCTCGGCCTGCATCTTCTGGGCCTCGCGCAGCATGTTGCCAAGCATTTTCTTTGACATTCTTTTATGCTCCTCCGTAATCTTAAGGACTTTTGCTATCCGCCTATCTCTTTAACGTCCACTATCTTGCCGTCGAAAAGCTCAAGCGCCTCGCGCGTGAACGGATGCTCCTGCGCCTTCCTGAACAGGTCCTTTTTTGAAAGCCTCTTTTCGCCCCCGCCGGATACATGGATATCGATGGGGGCCCCGAAGAGCGCGCTTGCCTCTTCGGAAAGCCGCTGCCGCTGCCGCTCAAGCTGCTCACCGAGAAGCTCAGGATTAATATCATTGAAGGAAAGCACCAGTTTGCCGTCCTCCACCCTGCCCTCCGCGCTTTCCAGCGCCGACTTGAGCAACGGGCCTTCGGCCTTCTCCGCAAGCAGGGCGAGTATGTCGCCGGCGGTTTTCCGGGGTTTCGGGGTATCCGTTTTTTCCCCGGCCGATTCCCGCGAGACAGGTTCGGAAACCGGTTCCGCCTCGGACGACTTGATCGCGGCAGGAGATTCGTTTGCTCCGGCATTTGCCTCGATGTTTTCTCCGGAATTCAGGCCCGGGCCGGACGGCGAAGACGGCCTGCCGGAAGGCCCCCCGGGCTTGCCGCGGGCAGGCTCCGGCGCCGCCCCTCCCAGACGCTGGAGCACCTCTTTTACCGGCAGAAACGCCTTGAAATAGGCGGCCTTCAGCAAAGTTATCTCCAGGGCAAATCGAGGGTTCGATGAGAATCTCAGTTCGGGCTCCGCCCTCAAAAGCTCGGACAAAAGCGCAAGGATCTGCTCTTCCGCGGCTATGGCTGAAAGCGCTTCCAGGCTCCGCATCTCCTCCTCGCCCGATTCGAGGGCCTCTTGGGGCTTTTTGGATAGCCTGAATACGAGGAGGTCCCTGGCAAGTCTTATCAGGTCTTTGAGCACCTGCCTTAAGTCGGCCCCCTTGTCCGCGAACCCGGCAATACCTGAAAGTACCGCCACCTTGTCGTCTGCCAGCACCGCTTCCGTCAGGGCCGAAAGGCTCCGGTGATCCGTAATGCCCAGAAGTTCCCGCACAAGCTCCTCGTCTATGACGTTCGAGACCGAGGCCATCTGGTCCAGGATGGTAAGGGAATCCCTCATGCTGCCGTCGGCGGCCCTCGATATCATCTCCAGCGAGCCCGGGCTCATCTTAAGCCCCTCGGAGGCGGCGATCCGCTCCAGACGCCCCCGTATTTCGCCGGCCGATATGCGCCTGAAGGGCAGATGCTGGCAGCGTGAAAAGACGGTAAGAGGGATCTTCCTGGGCTCCGTGGTCGCCATTACAAAAACCACGTGGGCCGGGGGTTCCTCCAGGGTCTTCAGCAGGGCATTGAACGCGGACTCCGAGAGCATGTGGGCCTCGTCTATTATGTATACCTTGTAACGGACCGAGGAGGGAGCATATTTGACCATCTCCCGAAGCTCCCTTATGTCGCCCACGCCGTTATTGGAGGCGCCGTCAATCTCGAGGACGTCCATGCTCGATCCGCCCGCGATCGCGAGGCAGGAGTTGCACTTCCCGCAGGGCTCCGGAGTCGGACCGCCTTTGTCCTCGCAATTAAGCGCCCTGGCCAATATCCTGGCCGTTGAGGTCTTGCCAACCCCCCGCGGCCCGGAAAAAATATAGGCGTGAGCGATCTTGCCCTGCAGGATGGAATTTCCAAGTATCCTGGCTACCGGCTCCTGTCCCACCAGGTCTCCGAAGCCGGAAGGTCTCCACTTTCTTGCCAGAACCAGATAGCCCAAATTAATCACCCGCTCCATTTCCCCGGAATCAAAGCCGGGCAGCGACTTGCCGCGGTACACAGCGAAAAATGCTTACCGTTGCTTCCTTCCGGACCTGGCGGAATTCACACATCGCCGTTACGCGGGGCCGCTGTCCGGCTTTGATCCCGGAGAGCGCCATGAACATTTGATCTTCCACGCGGCCCAGGCCGCGCGGAATCCAATGCATGGAATCTTAAATCACCAAATCAAATCATATTCGCTCGCTTGGCGCTCGCTATCCATTTGATCTGCCACGCGGCCCAGGCCGCGCGGAATCCAATGCATGGAATCTTAAATCACCAAATCAAATCATATTCGCTCGCTTGGCGCTCGCTATCCATTTGATCTTCCACGCGGCCCAAGCCGCGCGGAATCCAATGCATGGAATCTTAAATCATTAATCAGATTCGCTCGCTTGGCGCTCGCTATCCATTTTAAACGCCGCGCCCGAAATAATCAAAAAGAAAATGGCGGAGAGAGTGGGATTTGAACCCACGGTGGAGTTATGAGCCCCACACACGATTTCCAGTCGTGCTCCTTCGGCCGCTCGGACATCTCTCCTTCACCCCGGACGCCGCTTCAAGCCATCCTTGAAAACAAAGGTCAAAAAATCTTTTAAAACCGCGAGTTTTCGTAAGATTAATATACAACACGGTGGGGGGGTTTGTCAAAAAGCGGGAATTGAAGAATTCAAATAATTAGGTATTGTCCCCGGAATTGTCCTCTGTTAAGCGGGTTTTTAGAAGGCTCGTTGTCCCTATTTTTCGTTCGGATGATGCAGTCCCGTCAGACATCACCCTTTACCGGCTCCATGA
>JAJYGJ010000155.1 GCA_021790695.1 Nitrospirota bacterium
TCTCCTTGCGAGTGACCTGGGTTACATTTATTGCAAAAAGAAGTTTCCTAAGCTATATCTGAAGCTGAAGGCGGCGCGCACATGGAATAATTTCTCAAAATGGAGATTGGTTGATGCAGACGATAAATGACGCCGGGCTTGATTCCCTGATTTCGGCCATCGGCTTCCCGGTGATAATATTCGATGCCCTGGGTTCGGTTGTCAGGATAAACCCCGCGGCGGCCCGGTTTGGGCCGGGCTTTTTCTCCTGCGGAAATGAGGCCGGGGAGCGGATGATCGAAAAACTGGATATCCGCCGTCCGGACGGCAGGCGCTTCAGTGCGGAAGAGCTGCCTTTTTTGCGCGCCCTTGAAGGGGAAACGGTCCAGGCGGAAGACCTCGTTTTTACGGACGGGCGGGGAGAGCCCGTGTTCATGGAGGCATCGGCGGCCCCGTTGTTTTCGGCCTCAGGCGACCCGGACGGGGCCGTTTTCATTTTGCATGATGTGACGAAGCGGGAACGCCTGCTGAGAGATGTTCAATTGCAAAAAGAACGGTTGGAGGCCGGCTTCACCAGTAATCTCGAAGAGATGGTCCTGGAACGTCTGCGCTTGCTGGAGGCAAACAGGCGGCTTAAGAAGGAGATATACGGCGGGGAAAAGGCCAGGGAAGACAGGGCGCGTCTGGCCGCCGCCGTGGAATCCACCGATGAGGTCGTAACGATAATAGACAGGCAGGGCAGGATCGAATACGTGAACCCCTCCTTCGAACGGACGACAGGATACGCCGGAAAGGAGGTACTTGGCAGATCGCCGGTGATCCTGGGAAGCGACCGGCACGAGAGTTCTTTATACATGGGTTTCCTGGAGGCGGTGATGACCGGAAGGACATGGGCCGGGCGCACGGTGAACAGGAAGAAAAACGGTGAGCTTGTGCGTTTCGAGGGGAGCATATCGCCCGTAAGGGACCATGAAGGCAAGGTGATCAGTTACGTCTCGGTATCCCAGGACATAACCGGGCGGATGAGACTTGAGTCCATAGCCGAGGCGGCAAGCACGATGAACAGCCTGGGTTACGCCTTTTCCGGGCTCAGGCATGAGCTTGTAAATCCCCTGAACTCGATAAAGCTCTCTTTTGGCGTCCTTCAGAGGAAAATCGATCCGGGAATGAAAACATACCTGGATCGCGTCCAGGCGGAGGTGGCAAGGATGGAGTACCTCCTGAAGTCGCTGAAAAATTTCAATATGAATGAGGGCATGGAACTGAGGGAATTGGACCTGGCCGCTTTCCTGGATGATTTCGCTTCACTGGTCAGGCCGGATTTCTCCGGGAAGGGGATAAGTGTGGAGCTTGACGCGCCGGAGGCGGCCTCCGCGATGTGCGATCCGCGGGCCCTGAAGCAGGTCCTTTTAAACCTGGCGGCCAATGCGGCGGACGCCCTTGAAGGCGTCGGGGGGGCCCGGATGCTGCTCGGGCTTTTCAGGCAGGACGGCAAGGTCGTGATCAGGGTGGCGGACAACGGCGCCGGCATGGATGAAGAACTGATGAAAAACCTCTTCAAACCCTTCGCTACCACAAAAAAACAGGGAACGGGGCTGGGGCTGGTGATCGTCAAAAAAATGATAACGAAGATGGGCGGCGAGGTGAAGGTTGCAAGCACAAGGGGCCAGGGGACGACCATCGATATCTTCCTGCCTGCCGTCCGGAGTTGACCGCAGCCGGCCCTTTCAGGCCCGCCCCATCCTGAAGCCCATTATATGTTACGCCAATTGCCGCTGTTCCATAGGTTGCCATAGTGACAGACCCGATATAGAATCTGGTTATGAAAAGGTATTCGTTCCGGGCAATCATTGTTGAAATGGGAACGAAAATAAACAGGAGCACGAATAAAAATGTATAAAAAAAACGCTGGCCCGTTAATGGCCTTTTTCATTTTCCTTGCCGTGATTTTCCTCGTCGCACCCGGCGGATGCGCGCACCTTCAAAAACCCGTTTCAACCGGCCCGGGAGCCGGACGGAAAGTGGTCATGATGACGGCAAAAAGCTACAAGTTCACGCCCAACAACATACGGGCGGCCGAAGGCGACGTGATAGTCTTCAGCATTAAAAACATCTCTTCCGTCACCCACGACTTCACCCTTAAAGATCCGGAGGGGCGGAAAATCGCGGACCGGGACCTGCCGGCGGGCAAGACGACCGTAATAAAGGCGGCTTTTCCCGAAGCGGGCATATATGAATTTTATTGCGACATAGATTTCCACGCCGCCCTGGGGATGAAAGGGCGGGTAGTGGTGGGGGGGAAATAATTTTTTTATAAAAGATTAGATCCGGATGGTGTCCTGTCAAAAAGCGAATTTCGGGTTAGCGGAGGGACTGGTCCCCGCGGCGCAGCCCGGCACTTCCTTGAATCTTCTCTTCTTCGTTGTTATTCGGTGTTATCGTTACGCTCGGTCTTTGTGTTCATTCTCCCTCGCCCCGTGGGGGAGGGTCGGGGTGAGATAATTTCGGAAAGAAGGTCTTCCGTGGGACGGCGGGCCCGGTTTGATTTACCGGAGAGTCTGTTTTGCAGCCTGTCCATGTAGATGTAGATGACGGGCGTGACATAGAGCGTTATCAACTGCGAAAAGAGCAGCCCGCCCACCACCGCAAGCCCCAGGGTGCGCCGGGACCCGGCCCCGGCCCCGAAGCCGATGGCTATGGGCAGCGTGCCCATCATGGCGGCCAGGGACGTCATCATTATCGGGCGGAAGCGTATGAGGCACCCCTGGTAAATGGCCTCGGCGGGCGGTTTGCCCTCGTTCCTTTCGGCATCGAGGGCGAAGTCTATCATCATGATCGCGTTTTTCTTCACTATCCCTATGAGCATGATTATGCCCACAAAGGCGTAGATGTCCAGTTGCAGGTGGAATATATAAAGCGTCAGGAGCGCGCCGAAGGCCGCGGAGGGTAGCCCGGAGAGTATGGTAAGCGGATGGATGAAGCTCTCGTAGAGTATGCCCAGGACCATGTAGATCACGAGTATCGCGACTATGAGCAGGATGCCAAGCCCGCGGATGGAGGACTCGAAGGCCTGCGCGGTCCCCTGGAAGCTCGTGGTGACGGTCGGGGGCATCATCCGCGCCGCGAGTTTTTTCACCTTCGCAACCGCATCGCCCAGGGAAACCCCCGGTTTCAGGTTGAAGGAGATCGTCACGGCCGGTATCTGGCCTATGTGGTTTATGGTGAGGGGGCCCACGTCCTGGCTCAAGCTTGCGACCGTGTTCAAGGGAACGAGCTTCCCGGCGGCGGAGCGCACGTAGAGCATGGAGAGGGTCTCCGGTTTCATCTGGTACCGGGGCTCCAGCTCC
This sequence comes from Nitrospirota bacterium, assembly GCA_021790695.1. Lineage (GTDB taxonomy): Bacteria > Nitrospirota > Thermodesulfovibrionia > Thermodesulfovibrionales > JdFR-88 > JAJYGJ01. The sequence goes on from JAJYGJ010000155.1 coordinate 3,327, forward strand.
ATTATGACCTTGTACTCGTTATTTGGGGCGTAGATGGTCGATACCTGTCTTGTGCCGTATGCCGTGTAGAGCGCGTCTTCAATGTCGTTTGCGCTTACGCCGAGAGCGGAGGCCTTGTCCCTGTCTATATTGACGTTTACCTGAGGGTTTGAGACCTGAAGGTCGCTTGTGACGTCCTGGAGCCCCGGTATCCGCCTCATCGCGGCCTCCAGCCTGGGGGCCAGGCTGTAGAGAAGGCCGGTGTCCGGGCTCTGCAGGGAGAACTGGTACTGGCTTTTTGTCAGCGTGCCCCCTATGCGGATGGGCGGAAGGTTCTGCATGAAGACGCTTATCCCCGGCACGACGGCCAGCTTCGGCCTCAGTTCCTGTATTATCCGGTCCGCGTCCGGCCGCTCACTCCGGGGCTTCAGGCGCATGAACATGCGGCCCTGGTTCTCGGCGACGCTTATCCCGCTTGGCCCGATGGCGGACATGAACGCCTCGATGTCGGGGTCCTTTTTGACAATGTCCATGAGGGCAAGCTGGTGACTCTCCATCGAGGTGAACGAGATGCCCTGGGCGGCCTCCGTGAAGGCGAATATCTGGCCCGTGTCCTCGCTCGGCAGAAACCCCTTCGGCATGATGACAAAGAAATAGAAGGTCGAAAAGAGAAGCGCCGCCCAGAAAAGAAGGACCGTCTTTTTATGTCTTATGACCCACTGGAGGCTCCTTTCGTAAGCGGAGAGCGCCAGGGAAAATGCCCGCTCCGAGGCATTGTAGACGCGCCCGTGGCGCACCTCGGAGGCGGGCTTCAGTATCCGGCTTGCGAGCATGGGCGTCAGCGTGAGCGAGACCAGCCCGGAGATGAGGACCGCCATGCTTATCGTCACGGCGAACTCGTGAAGGAGCCTTCCCATTATGCCGCCCATGAAGAGCACCGGGATGAAGACCGCGACCAGGGATATCGTCATGGCCACTATGGTGAAGCCTATTTCCCTGGAGCCGTTAAGCGCGGCCTCCATGACGCCTTCCCCGTGCTCGCCGTGTCGCACGATGTTTTCGAGCATGACGATGGCGTCGTCCACGACGAAGCCCACCGAGAGCGTAAGCGCCATGAGCGAGAGGTTGTCCAGGCTGTAGCCCATCAGGTACATGACCGCGAAAGTGCCTATTATCGACATCGGCAGCGCCAGGCTGGGGATAATGGTGGCCGAGACGTTTTTCAGGAAGAGAAATATGACCATTATGACCAGGCAGAGGGCAATAAAGAGCGTAAACTTCACGTCGTTTACGGAATCCCTTATGGAGACGGACCGGTCATAGAGCAGATGTATCTGGACGGAGGCCGGTATCTGCGCCCGGAGCTGCGGCAGCAGCGCCTTTACGGACTTCACCACCTCCACGGTGTTCGTGCCGGGCTGGCGCTGGATGGCGAGCACGACGGCGCGCCGCCCGTTGTACCAGCTTGCTATCTTGTCGTTTTCGACGCTGTTTATTACATTGCCGAGCTGTCCCAGGCGCACCGGGGAGCCGTTCCGGTAGGCCACGATAAGCGGTTTGTAAGCATTCGCGTCCATGAGCTGGCCGGTCGCCTGGAGCGTGAAGGCCTTGTGCTCGCCCCAGAGGGTGCCGACCGGCAGGTTTACGTTGCCGCTTGCCACCGCATTCTGCACCTCGTTTATGCCGATCCCCTCGGAGGCAAGCCTCTCCGGATCAAGCTGGATATGGACCGCGTATTTCTGCGAGCCGAAGACGGATACCTCGGACACCCCGCTTACCATCGAGATGCGCTGGGCCATCAGGGTCTCGGCGTATTCGTCCACGGTCGAACGGGGCAGCACCGGGGAGAGGACGGCGATGTACAGGACGGGCTGCTCGGCCGGGTTCACCTTCTTGTAGGTGGGCGGGCTGGGCATCCCCTGGGGCAACTGGCTTGCGGCGGCCGCGATTGAGGACTGCACGTCCTGGGCTGCCGCGTCCAGGTTCCTGCTCAGGTTGAACTGAAGGGTTACCTGGGTCACGCCAAGGCCGTTCGTGGAGGTCATCGAATCGAGCCCGGCAATCGTGGAGAACTGCCGCTCAAGCGGGGTCGCCACGGAGGATGCCATCGTCTCGGGACTTGCCCCCGGCAGGTCCGCGGTCACCTGGATGGTCGGGAAATCGACGTTGGGCAGGTCGCTTACCGGCAGCAGCTTGTACCCGATCAGACCGAAAAGCAGTATGGCCGCCATTATGAGGATGGTCGCCACCGGCCGCCGGATGAAGACCGCGCAGACGTTTTTGCCCTTATCGGTTACGAACTTGTTTACGCCCATCTGTCAGGGCCCCAGTTATCCCCGGTTATCCGCGCCCCACCGGAGGTTTCACCGAAACCCTGCCGCCGGGCACAAGCCGCAGTTGCCCATCGGTCACCACGCGCTCCCCGGACGCGATGCCTTTTTTAACTATCGTAAATCCGCCGTATGTGCCGTCCGGGGTGACGGGGCGCAGCGCGGCCGTCATATCGGGCTTGATCGTGTACACATACTGCCCGTCCGGTCCCGTCTGGATGGCCTGGGAAGGGACGAGGACGGCCCCGGTCATCGTCCTCAGGGTAAGCGTCACGTTTGCGAACTGCCCCGGCCAGAGCACGCGGTCACGGTTCCTGAAAGTCGCCTTAAGGAGTATCGTGCCGGTGCTCGCGTCCACCTGGTTGTTTATAAACGAGAGTTTCCCGGTCTCGGGCATTTTTTGCCCGGGGACGCGCGCCTCAGCGCGGAGAGGCCCTTTCGCGCTGTATTTTTTTATCTCCGGCAGATACCGCTCCGGGACCGAAAAACTCACGTATACCGGGTTTATCTGCTCTATGACGAGCATCGGCACGTCATTTGCCTTGACCACGTTGCCGATCTGTATCTGCGTGCTGCCCGTGCGGCCGTCTATGGGGGAGCGGATCATGCAGTAATCGATCTCGACCTCTATGTTTTCGATCGCGGCCCTGTCGGCCCGCACTACCGCCTCCGCAGCGGCGGCGTCGGCCTCCTTCTGATCGTACTGCTCCCTGGGGACATACTGCTTCTTTACAAGGATGGCATACCTTGCGGCGTCTTTTTTCGCGTTTTCCGCAAGGACAATATCGCGGGCGAGATTGGCCCTGGCCTGTTCGAGGGCGGCCTCGTATGGGCGCCGGTCTATCTCGAAGAGCAACTGGCCCTTTCTGACGAACTGCCCGTCCCTGTAATGGATAGCCACGATCTGGCCGTTCACCATCGATTTGATCTGGACGCTGTTATATGCCTCCACCTGGCCTATTGCGCGGATCCGGACGGGCACGCTCCGCGTCACGGCATAGGCCGCCGAGACCGGCACCGCCGGCCTGGGAGCGGCAGGTCCGGGCTTCGGGGCGCAGGCCGCGAACAGCAGACAGGCAGCCGCGGCCAGCGCGGCCAGCGCCGGCGGTGAAGCTTTGGTATTTTTCAAAAAAGGTGAATTTTTAAAAAAAAACAAGGCCCTCCGGCCGGATTCCATATTCTCTTTAAACGCCTCCAAAAAAAGTTAGTGATTACTTACTCTAACAGCCCCCTCGCTCCGCAGTCAACCGCGGAAACGCGTGGGAAATTCAGTCTTTTTATTCTACAAAAAAATTTTTTAAGGCCGCGTTAAAAAAAGTAAAGAATTGTAAAGACTGCCGGTTGCTGTATTATAAAGAACATGACGAAACTCCCGAAGCTGGCGATAACGATCGGGGAGCCCGGAGGCATCGGGCCCGAGGTGGCCGTCAGGGCGGCGGCCAGCCCGGAAGTGCGCTCCGTCTGCGCCCCAATCCTGATCGGCGGCGAACTACCCATCCGGAAGGCCCTGGATATGCTTTCGCTTCCTTTCGAGCTGCGCGAGATCAACGGTCCCCGGGAAAGCCGGCCGGACGCCGGGGTGATCGAGTTTGTGCCGGCCGGTCATCTTCCCGCCAGGTTCAAACGGGGCGCGCCCACGGCGGGGGGCGGCGCGGCCTGCTATGAATACATAAAAAAGGCCGCGGGGTTCGCCGTGGACGGCGACGTGCACGCCGTTTGCACGGCCCCGATATCCAAGAAGGCCCTGCGGATGGCGGGTGTGGCGTACCCCGGCCATACGGAGATGCTGGCGGAGCTCACGGGCGCGCGGAGATTCGCCATGATGCTGGTGGGCGGCCCCCTGAGGGTGCTTCTTGTGACCATTCACGCCGCGATCAGGGACGTGCCGGACATGATAAAAAAGGATGTGGTCCTCGAAAAGATACTGCTTGCGTCGGTGGCCGCGAGGATGCTGGGGATCGCCGGGCCGCGCATCGGCGTCTGCGGCCTGAACCCTCACGCCGGTGAGGAAGGGCTCTTTGGAGAAGAGGAGATCAGGGAAATAGCGCCGGCGGTCCGGCAGGCGAGGAGGAGGGGCATCGACGCATCGGGGCCGGTCTCCCCGGATGTCCTCTTCAGAAAGGCCTTCACGGGCGAGACGGACATCGTCCTTGCCATGTACCATGACCAAGGGCTGATCCCGCTCAAGATGATCGCCTTCGACCGGGGCGTAAACGTGACGGTGGGGCTGCCCATCATAAGGACCTCGCCGGACCACGGGACCGCCTATGACATAGCGTGGAAGGGCAGGGCAAACCCCGCCAGCATGATCGAGGCCGTGAGGACCGCCGTCTCCCTCAGACCGTAGCCTGTCTGTTTATGTATGCCTGCTGGGCTATGGACAGGAGGTTGTTTACCATCCAGTAGAGGACCAGGCCCGAGGCGAAGTTCACGAACATCACCGTAAAGATCACGGGCATGAACATCATCAGCTTCTGCTGGGCCGGGTTGCCGGGGGCAGTGGGCGTCATCTTCTGCTGCACAAACATCGAAATTCCCATGAGGATGGGCAGCACGTAATAGGGGTCCTTAGTGGAAAGGTCCATTATCCAGAGGACAAACGGCGCGCCCCTCAGGGCGATGGCCCTCAGCAGGACCTCATAGAGAGCGAAGAAAACGGGTATCTGCACGAGCATCGGCAAACACCCCCCCATGGGGTTTACCTTGTGCTTCTTGTAAAGCTCCATCATCTCTTTTTGCATCCGCTGCGGGTCTTTCTTGTATTTCTGCCGGATCTCCTGCATATGGGGCTGGATGGCCTGGAGTTTCTTCATCGATTTCTGCCCCTTGGCCACTATGGGCAGGAACGGGATCCTCAGTACGATGGTCAGGATGATGATGGACCAGCCGTAATTGCCCACGAAGGAATTTATGAAATTAAGGAGCCATAATATCGGCCGGGCGAGTATGGAGAAAAATCCGAAATCCACTATGTACTGGAGCCCCGAGCCCAGGGGCGCCAGCATCCGCGGGTCCTTTGGTCCCGCGTAAAGGACGAACTGCTCGACGGAGGGATTTTTCACCGTAAAGGAGAGGACCGGCTGACCGTTTTGCATCGATGCACGGGCGGCCTCGATCCCGGAGACGGGAATGAGCGCCGAGCAGAAGTACTTGTCTTCCTGCGCTATCCACTTGATGTCCTGGCTGTAGGACAGTGTTGCGCCGCCCTCGAGTTTTTTGGGCTTTATCTCGATCCTCTTCACGCCCGACAGCAGGACGGGCCCCGCGTGAGCGCCCTTGGGGTGCCTGTTATAGATGCCGAAGTCCGGCCCGAGAGTAAGGTTGTAATAGGGCAGCCCGCGGACCTCATCCTTTATGTTCACCCAATAGACGCCGTCGTGAAAGGTGTACGTCCTTCTTATGAAGACCGGGCCCTGAGAGTACTCGAAGACGAGCTTCCCCTCGGGATGGGCCTTGTCCAGTCTCAGGTCCCCCCCGATCACCTTGAAATGCAGATGCGCGTCCTCGAAATCGGAAGAGCCCATGGCAAGCGCCGGCAAAACGGGCTCCGGGCCGGGTTTGAGGAGCGTGACATTACGGTTTCCGGTCTCCTTCGTTTCTCCCTTGTATTTCTTGAGCATCCAGTAATCCGGCACGCCACCGGCGCTTGTGAAGTCGGCCACATACTGGTCCGTTTCAACCCTGATGGTCCTCACCGGGGAGGGCGCGGACGGCGCGGGAGACGGGGCCTTTTGCGCGGACGCCTGGGGGGGCGCGACACCAGGGGCCGCCTGACCGGCATTCATTACGGCGGCCTTCCCAACAGGCGCGGGGGCGGGGGGCCTCGGCGCGAGGAAATACTGGTAGAGCACCAGCACCCCGATCGAAAGCGCGATTGCAAGGACAGCGTTTTTATCCATAGTATTCCGGTTTCCCCGAAGACCAGATTGACAAGGTCAAAAATTGACCCCGGGATGTATCCTTCCGGGTTCTATTTGACGGGGTCATAGCCGCCGGGATTAAATGGGTGGCACCTTAATATGCGCCGAAATCCCAGCCAGCCGCCCCGAAACG
>JAJYGJ010000161.1 GCA_021790695.1 Nitrospirota bacterium
GCCTTGTTGGCGTAATACGTCCCGTGCATCCCCGGCATCCCTAGGGAAAGCCTGTGTGTCCCCGGGAAGCAGCCGATGCCCATGAGGGTCGTGGCGACCGGTATCTGCGTATGCTCGGCCAGTTCCCGAAGCTCCTTGTGCGCCCCCGATATTATCACGCCGCCTCCGGCGACGATCACCGGCTTTTTTGATTTCGCCATCATGTGCGCGGCCTGGGTGATCATCCATTTGTTCCCCTCGTACCTTGGCTTGTAGCCGGCAAGCCCGATCTTCTCCGGCCAGACGAACTCCGTCTTGCCGGCGGTCACGTCCTTGGGCAGATCGATCAGTACGGGGCCGGGCCTGCCGCTCACGGCGATATGGAAGGCCTCCTTGATGACGACGGCCAGGTCCTTTACGTCCTTTACCAGGTAGTTATGTTTCGTGCAAGGCCTGGTTATGCCGACGATATCGGCCTCCTGGAAGGCATCGTTTCCGATGAGCATCGTGGGCACCTGCCCGGTTATCACCACGAGAGGAACGGAATCCATGCTGGCCGTGGCGATGCCGGTGACGGTGTTCGTGGCCCCCGGCCCCGAAGTCACCAGCACGACGCCGGGTTTGCCCGTGGAGCGTGCATAACCGTCCGCCGCGTGCACGGCCCCCTGCTCATGCCTCGCCAGTATAAGTTTTATGTCCTTATCGTCGTAAAGATAGTCGAAGATGTTCAGCACGACCCCTCCGGGATAGCCGAAGATGTGCTTCACGCCTTCCTTTTTAAGGCATTCAATCAATATTTCAGAGCCGGTCAGCTTCATAATTCAATCCTTTTTAATCATGGGAATACGCGCTTGTTATATTAACATAAGCAGGCGAATATGAGCAAAAAAGGACCGGCGCAGGTGTGCCCATGAATGTGTGGGGCCGGTATCCGGGGAACTGCAAAAGCGGAAAAAAGCGAAAGCCCCCGCTCCCGATGTTATCAGGTGTTTCCCGGCGGGAGGCCTTATTCCCGCTCCATTATGGCGCCGGCGGCCGCGGAGCTGACAGTTGCGCTGTAACGGGCGAGCCACCCCCTGCTCACCTTTGGCGCGGGCCTCTTCCAGCGTGCGAGCCTCGCCTCAAGCTCCGCTGCTCCGAGCCTGATGTCGATCTTCCTGCCCGGTATGTCTATGGATATGATGTCGCCGTCCCTGATGGCTGCGATCGGCCCGCCCTCCATCGCCTCCGGGGAGATATGGCCTATGCACGGGCCCCTGGTCCCGCCGGAAAACCTGCCGTCCGTGATCAGCGCAACTGAATCTGAAAGCCCCATCCCGGCGATCGCGGAAGTGGGCGAGAGCATCTCGCGCATCCCGGGGCCGCCCTTGGGGCCCTCGTAGCGGATGACGACGACGTCGCCCGGTTTTATCGACCCGCCCATTATGGCCTTCATCGCTTTTTCCTCGGAATCATAAACCCTGGCCGCTCCCTTGAAGCGCATCATTTTCGGGCTGACGGCGGATTGTTTGACCACGGCGCCCCCCGGCGCGATATTGCCCGTGAGGACGGCGATGCCGCCTTCCTTGTGATAAGGACGCTCAACCGGCCTTATCACCTCTTCGTCAAGGACCTCCGCCGCATCCGCGATCTCATGGACCCGCTGGCCGCTCACAGTGGCGCGGTCCGCCAAAAGCCCCTTCAGACGCTTCATCACGGCCGGTATGCCGCCCGCCCAGTGAAGGTCTTCCAGGTAGTGCGCGCCGCCGGGAAGCATGTCCGCTATGTGCGGGGTCGTACGGGAGAGCCGGTCGAAGGAGTCCAGCCCCACCCGGAGACCCGCCTCATGCGCGATTGCCGGCAGGTGAAGACAGGTGTTGGTGGAGCCCCCGAGGGCCAGGTCCACCACTATTGCATTTTCAATCGACTCCGCCGTCACGATCCTGGAGGGCGCGATACCCTTTTTCACAAGCTCCACCACCCGCCTGCCGCTTGCGAAAGCTATCCTTTTTTTCTCCGCCGACGCGGCAAGGGCCGTGGCGCAGCGGGGCAGACTCATGCCCATCGCCTCGGTAAGGCAGGCCATCGTGTTTGCGGTGTACATCCCCTGGCAGGAACCCGCGCCGGGACAGGCGCAAAGCTCCAGTTCCTCCAAGTCCCGGTCGCTTATGAGGCCCTTTTTATATTTACCCACCGCCTCGAACGTATCGTTTACAAGCGACAGGCGCCTTCCTCTCATACGGCCGGAGAGCATCGGGCCCGCGGTGACCACGATCGTGGGCACGTTCACCCTGAGAGCGCCCATGAGCATCCCGGGGGTGATCTTGTCGCAGTTCGTCAGCAGCACCAGGCCGTCCAATTTATGCGCCTGCATTATCGTCTCCACCATGTCGGCTATAAGCTCGCGCGAGGGAAGGGAGTACTGCATGCCGCTGTGCCCCATCGCTATCCCGTCGCAAATGCCCGGCAGGCCGAAGAAAAAAGGGTATCCGCCCCCGGAATGAACGCCCTTTTCTATGAACCGCTCCAGGTCCCTCATGCCGATATGGCCGGGTATGATGTCGGTAAAGCTCGTGGCGACCCCTATGAAGGGCTTGTCCATCTCGGACTTCGGAATCCCCGTGGCATAAAGAAGGGCCCTGTGAGGGACCCGTTCTATGCCTTTTTTTATCTCCCACGAACGCGGCATTTTTAGAAAAAACCCTTCCTTTCCTCTGTTGAAGGACGTTATGGAAAACGGCTCAATTGGTCGAGTGGCTGTGGCTTTTCCTGTACCTTATAATAAGCTCCTCCATGCGGTCTTTTTTAAGGAGCTTCAATTTCTGGATGCGCTTTTTCTCGATCTCTTCTTCCGTGCTCAGGTAGTGCTTGCCCGAAAGCCCGGCAACCTGAAGATCCAGAAGCCTGTGCTCGTCGGCAAGCTGCTTGAATTCCTCGTCTTCTTTCGCAAGGATCTGCACAATTTGCTCATCGTTCATTCACCCGAGACCTCCTTTACAGAAAAAGTAACATAAAATTAACATACGAATCGAGTAAAAAACAAGCGGGATTCCGGCTCTTTTCCCACCTCCTTATCTTATTTTCAGCACCTTTGCTCCGCGTATTTTACGCTCTTTGATCTCCAGAAGCGCCTGGTTGGCGTCCTCAAGCGGATATTCCCGCACCTCCGGCCTGATTGGAATCCCGGCGGCCAGGGGCAAAAATTCCTCCAGGTCGGCCCTCGTGACGTTCGCAACGCTCTTGATCTCCTTTTCCATCCACAGGTCCCGCGAATAATCCAGGTCCAGGAGGCTCCGTTTATCGGCCTCTTCCTTCCTGATGGCGTTGATTACGAGCCTGCCCGCCTTTTCCAGGCATCCGAGCGCCGCGACTACCGGCCCCCAGACCGGCGTTGTATCTATTATCAAGCGAAGTTTCTCCGGCGGCCCCTCCTCTTTGCCATCATGCGGTATATCGCCCGCCCAGAATGCGCCAAGCTCTTTGGCGAAATCCCTCTCGCCGGGCGTCCTCGAAAACACGAACACCCTGGAATTGGGATACCTGTGGCGTATCACCGCAAGGACAAGATGCCCCGCGGCCCCGAATCCCATAAGCCCGACGCTCTCGCCGTCGGTTATCCCGGCCAGTTTCACCGAGCGGTATCCCACCGCTCCGGCGCAGAGAAGGGGCGCGGCCTCCGAATCGGAGAAGACATCGGGTATCGGATAGGCGAAATCCTCGGAGACGGCGACATATTCGGCGTAGCCGCCGTTTGCGTCCCTGCCGGTCGCCCTGAAATCCTCGCACAGGTTTTCCATCCCGCTCAAGCAGAACCTGCACCGGCCGCAGGCGGAATATATCCAGGCAATTCCCACCCTGTCGTCAGGATTGTGCTTTGAGGCCCCCTGCCCTCTCTCCTCCACCCGGCCTATAACCTGATGCCCCGGGATGACCGGGAACCGGGGCGGCGGCGTCCTGCCCTCTATCACGTCAAGATCGGTGTGGCAAACCCCGCAGCGGGAGACCCGGACAAGAATCTGCCCCGGCCCGGGGACCGGCTTTTCCATAAGGACCGGCTCCAGCGGGGATTTATTTTTCGTGAAATCGGAGATTTTTTTAAGGACCATGGCCCTCATTTCACATTCACTCCTTTCTTAAAACGGCGGGATGAACAATAAAAACTCCCCTGGAACGGCTTATAATAAAGATGATACACCTTTATTTATTCAATGGCAGGCCCGATGAACATGATATGCAGCCTCGATTACCTCGTAGGCACGCTGGCGACCGCTTACAAGGGCGTGATAACCTCGCTAGTGGCCAAGGATTTCTGCATCGGGGAGGCGGACGGGGTCTCGCATTTCAGGGGAACAATTCTCGCGATGCCCGCCGGAAATTATCATGCCTCGCTCATAATGGGCGGGGTGGAGCTTGCCCGCGCGTCCGTTGACGAGGGGGGCGGCTTCGAGCTTGCGGCCGGCAGCGCCCAGGCGGGCCAGGCCCGTGACCTTCAACTGGACATCATTCAAAACGGAAGGCACATAGGCACTTTTTTGCTCAAGCGGGGCAAAAAGGGCGGTTTCTACACCCCGGCTATCGAGCTTTCGGACGAGATAGGGGGTGTGGATTTCAAAGTCCTCACACGGCCGCTCGAGGGAAGGCCCGGCCTGTTGCGGAAGGCCGAGGAAATCGTATATAAGGCGCTCTCCGCGAAAAAGGATTGGAGGGAATTCTCCGACACGCTCCACGGCCTGGCCGTGGATCTTTTCTGGCAGGACAGGGGGCTTTTTTACAGCTCCTTTGACATATTTGCCCGATTTGCCGTCATCGCCGCAAAAAAAACCGGGGCCGCCAATCTCGCCGACCCCCTTTCCAATCTCGCCGACCCCCTTTCCAATCTTGCCGCAAGGCCCCGCGCAAATGTCCCCGATAGGCCCCTGGCCAATTTCCTGGATTTGATGGAACTGCCGCTCTCGAAGGAGACGGGCCCGGACAGGCTTGGCGGGGCGGCCGCCTCATGGCTCAAGGCCCTCGAAGTCCACGCCCCGGCTGATCTTTCCCGCCGCCTCGCGCAATCGGTAAGAGTGCTGGCCATGATGAATGAGAGATTGCCGCGGGCCGACATCAAACCGGCGGTCCTCGCCCTTTTTGCCTCTCTCCTCGAAAGGACAAGGAACGCGCCGGTCTTGAGCGATAAGGCCCTGGACGAAATAAAGGATTTTGTCCCGCCCGAGGATTTCGCCTCTCTCCGGGGATACGGCTCCGGCGCGAAGGAGGCCCTTCTGGCGAGGCTCTCTGAAGCCGGACGCCCCATTGAATCCATTGAAGCCGGACATCCCATTGAAGCCCCTGGGGACTTGCTGGCGCGGGCTGAGATATACAAGGCTTTTTTCCGTGAGATGGGCGGGCCGGGGCTTCGTCTTCTCGACGATACCGGGATAGTGGAGGGTTTTTTTGGCGCGGCCTTTAAAAACAAAAATCTCACCCCGGAGAGCGCGCCCGCATTCACCGGCGGCCTTTTGGGACTTTTGTCGCTCCTCGAAGACCTCTCCGGCCGGGCCGGCGGGGCCGTCGTCGCTGGCGCCGTGGAGTTCGCCGAAAGACTGATGGCCGCGGGAAGGCCGGATTTGTGCGCGGGGCTACTCTCAAAGGCGGCCGAAGGGGGCGCGGAACTTCAAAAAGAGGTGGTCTTCAACCAGGCCATGGCCTCCCGGATATTCGCCTCCGGCGATAAGGCGCTTGTGACCCTGTACAAGGACATCCTGAAGCAAATATTCATCCCGCCTCCGGCTATCAGGGGATATTCGCCCGAGACGTGGGCGGAGAGGGCAAACCCGCTTCACCTGGAGCTTCTTTCGAAATTCCTCGGAGTGCTGGGCGCGGTCCCCCATTTGCCCCAGGACCGTTCGGAAAACGGGCTTGACGACGTAAAGGCGCACCTGATATGCAACCTCTTTTTGAGCGGCGTTTTCATCCCCGATGACAGGCTATTCCAGCGCAGGGTCTCCGCGTATCTCAATTCCGCCGCCATGCGCGGAGGGTTCCTCCTCAATTACATGCTGCTTAAAAGGCTTCCCGTCTATTTCAATGAGGTGGGGGCGACAAGCAGGATAAGAGATTACACTACAATGATAGATTCCTGGGGAAACGACCCCGTGCTCTATTTCCTCAGAAAACAGGTCCACGTGAACGCAAGCAATTTGAACATCCGGCTCGCCCAAGGGATAATAAGGGCCTGGGCGGCAAATGAGCCCGCGATCCTGGAAGCACTGGTGCCAGCCGACGTCTTCAGGAACCTTGACATGAAACTCCTTGAGGTCTATCACCGCATCGTAAAACCGCTATTAGCGGCACTGGACGTAATGGATGGGAAAGGGGACATCCGCTTCGACAGGCTCCTGGGCATCCCGGAAGAGCGCCTGAAAGAGACACTGGAAAAGATAGCGGGCGGCGATGAGGCGCGCTCCAAGGTGCTCTTCCTTTGCAGGATATACCAGGAGACCGCGGGAAAATATGGCCTTTCGGGACAATCAACCGGCGACCGGTCGATCCGGGGAAGCATGGCCGTCCTTGGAGAATCAATTGAAAGGCTGAACGCCTGCAAGGCGAAAATCCTCTCCCCGGAAAAGACGGAGCCCCGCGAATCCCTCTACTTCAAAAGGCACATCGCATTCGGCATCCCGTCCGTTCTTGGCACTTATCACGAGGAGAAGTTTGACTCGTTGTCGGATTTCCTCCGCCTGGGGGAGAGGGCGCGGCTTCACCTCGAGGCCATCATCGCCGGGATCGAAGCGGATCATCAGGACCGAAGCGGGGGGACAACGGCCGAAGACGTCTCCGGGGAAGATCATGTCCCCTGGGCGGAGGCGCCAGGCCTGGCCGAACGGGTTTTGGCGGCGCACGGCCTTGGCAATTTCCAGGCGGAGGAATTCTCCGCGGTCATTGCCTCGGGCGGGCTCCATCCCGGGCAGGTCCTGGACGTCCTTCGCATGTGGCAGAAGGAGATCAGGTGGGCCGTGGAGTCGTTTGGCCGCGTCTTTCTGTCTCCGCTCGGCCAGGCGCTGAAGGCTGCAAATAAAGAGACCGGTCTCCTGCCGGATTACCTCATGAACCTCGATCCGGGTGAAAAGGATTTTGCCGAAAAGGCCGCCGATATCTTAATCAGGAACATGATAACCGACATCCCGGGGTTTACCGAGACCGACAGGCTCCTCAGCGCCGTGGCGGGCATGATTTCCTCATATCCGGAAATGGAAACCTCCGGGCGGCAGCTTACCCCGGAGACCGGCATGGTTATGGGTAAAAAGGCGGGGGGTGAAACGGCGGATTTCTACATGCTCGATGAGCTTTCGGACGACAGGACGATGGACTTAGCCGCCCTTATAGGGGGCAAGGCCAAAAACCTTGTCTACCTCCGGAACAGGGGATTTCCGGTTCCGGCGGGCGCCGTCTTTCCTTCAGGGCACACCTGGGATTACGATGAGTATGCGCGGACGGGGGGCCTCATGGCCGCCTTGCGAAGCGCCGTTTCAAAGTTGGAGCGGAGGACCGGAAAGGTCTTCGGCGGAGCGGATATGCCGCTTTTTCTCTCCGTGAGAAGCGGCTCCTATATCTCGATGCCGGGGATACTGGTCTCCATTCTTTACTGCGGAATGAACGCAGAGACGATACGGGGTTTCATCAGGGAGACCGGCAATCCGCTTCTCGCATGGGATTCCTACAGGATATTCCTGGAGCATTTCGGCGCCTCGGTCCTGGGGCTCAAACTCAAACAGGGGCTCTTCGAAGACATAAAGGAGGGTTTCATGAAAAAAAGCGGCGCCGGCGCGTGGGAGGCGCTGGACGCCGGCCGCATGGAGGAACTGACCGCCCTCTATCTGGACCGCATCCGCGGCATGGGGCTCATAGTCCCGGATGACGTTTATGAACAGCTTGAGCTTTGCGTGCGGGCCGTTTACGCCTCATGGTTTAGCGAGAAGGCGGCGCAGTTTGTCAGGCTCACGGGGATGTCGCCCAGGTGGGGCACCGCCGTGATGCTGATGCAGATGGTCTCCGGAAACTCGCGCGGCGCGGGCTCCTCGGTATTTTTCACCAGGAATCCGGTCACGCTGGCGGAGGAGATTTACGGCGAGACGAAGCCCAATGCCACGGGTGTCGAGCTTGTAAGCGGGGGCGGCACGCAGACCGGCGCTTCCGCGCCGTTTCCCCTGAAGGCCGGGGCCGGTGAGGGGCCGGGCTATTTCGTGAGGGGCCTGGACAAGAGCGACCCGGAGCTTTTCCGCATGCACTCCGGGCTTGCCCGCCGGATTGAAAACGCCCTGGGAGGGCTGCCCCAGGAGGTCGAGGCCACATACACGGCCGAAAACGGAGTGAGGACGATATATGTCCTTCAGTCAAGAAGGATGGAGTTTGACGTCCGCTTCAGGCAACGGTTCGAGGCGATATGCAGGATGGAGTCCAGGGTGATAGGAAGGGGGATTGGGGTGCACGGCGGGGCCCTGAGCGGGGTCGCCTCCTTTTCCAGTTCCCTGGCCGCCGTGCGAACGCTCAGAATGAAGACCGGCCTGCCCGTGATACTGCTCAGGCGAACCGCAAGCACCGAGGACGTCTCCCTTATGACCGAAGTCGGGGGGATAATAGCGGCGGCCGGAGGGGCGACGTCCCATGCCTCGGTCCTGGCCCATAAATTCAACCTGACCGCCATCGCGGGCTGCAGGGACCTGCGCTTCGTCCCCTGCGGGCCGCAAACGGCCATCCACGGGGAAACTGCCGGCCTTTGCGCGATGCTGGGCGATACCGCCATAGCGGAGGGCCAGCCCATAAGCATGGACGGCCAGACCGGGCTCATCTTTTCCGGCATTTGCCTGGAGACGCAAAAAACCGGGTAAGGAAAGTCGGGCTGGCTGTTTTCAGGGAAGGGATCATCTCCCGGTCTCCTGATAGCCTGTGATCTTGGTCGGAATGCGGACTGGCGCAGAGAATTCGCTTTGAAGCCTGTTGCGCCGGAAAATTTTCCAGAATGGTTTTTGTTAGAATGTATGAGATGACCGGGGATGAATCTTGGCGGGATAAAACTTATCTTATCACTCCCGTGGGCGTCGTGCGCTCCGCGCTCAAAGACCGCGCCTCGTGCCCGAAGCAGGGGCGCGAAGGGGCCCCCGATGCGTGGATCGATGTCGCTTCCGCTTTCGAGCCCGCTCTTTCCGGCCTTTCCGTAGGGCAGGAAGTCCTGGTCCTCACCTGGTTTCACCAGGGGCGGCGCGACGTCCTCAAGGTTCATCCGCGCGACAACCGGAACGCGCCTCTTCGTGGCGTCTTCTCCACAAGGTCGCCGGACCGGCCAAACCCGATCGGCCTTCACCGGGTGGAGATACTTGAAATCGGGCCGCGGCGGCTCCGCGTGGGCCCGCTTGAGGCCCTTGACGGCACTCCCGTCATAGATATAAAGCCCGTCCTCCCCCGGACCGGGGAAGGATAAACCGCAAAAAAGAAAATTTCCGTCTTAACAAAATCTTTATGTGCTTTTCCGTCTTTTTTGCACCTATTTTATCCCGTTGCCTGCTAGGCTACATGAAAGAAAGGAGTTTCGCCCGGTGACGGACTTAATCTACATAGCGCTTATGATCGGTCTGCCCGGCCTGTCCTTTCTCCTGGTAAAACTCTTCGAAAGGCTCTGAAGGGGGGTTTCAAA
>JAJYGJ010000207.1 GCA_021790695.1 Nitrospirota bacterium
TTGCCCGATCGCCAAGGTGTTCGAGGACGGACAGACGCACCGCTCGGTGCGGGGCAACAAAAGCGGCAAGGGGCCAAGATATTTGGAAGTCGTGGCCTCGCCCCTGAAGGCAGGAAATTCCGAAGGCGGGGAGATAACGGCCGCGGTTGAGACCGTCAGGGACATAACCGAGCGCGTTGTCGCCTTGAGGCAGATGGAGGAGTCGCAAAAGATGCTTGAGGGCATAGCCAACGGGATTTCCGAAAGCATCCTCCTGCTTACAACGGACCGCAAAATCCTCTGGGCCAACGCCGCGGCTAAGAGACAGGCCGGCCGGGACATAACCGGGGAGTTCTGCCACAGGGTCACGCACCGCCGCGAGTCCCCATGCGGTGCAAACGGAGAACCCTGTCCCCTGAGCGATCTCCAGGTTTACGAAGCGCCCCGATTCGTGGAGCATGCCCACCACGACTGCAACGGGGGCAAGACGGTCCTTGAGGTGGGCGCCTATCCCTTAAAAAACGAAGCGGGGGAAATCGACAAGTTTATCCATATCTCAAGGGACATCACGGAGCGCAAGCAGGTGGAAGAGGCGCTGAAGAAATACCGCGATCACCTGGAAGAGCAGGTCAGGAAACGCACGGCCGAACTCACCGCGAGCCAGAAACGGTACCGTTTGTTGTTCGAGACGGCAAGCGATGCCATCTTAATAATTGATGCGGAAGATGATGAAGGCAAGATAGTGGACGCCAATGAGGCCGCCGCGAGGATGCACGGATACACCATTGAAGAGCTTTTAAAGCTCGATATAGGAGATGTGGATTCCCCGGAGGAAGCCGGACGGCACCCCGGTCGGCGCGGGTTGATGTTGAAAGGGCAACGGATGCAAGCTGAACTGATGCACCGGAGAAAAGACGGCGCTGTTTTTCCGGTGGAAATAAGCGCGAACGCTTTCGAGCAGGGCGGCCGTAAATATATACTCGCCATAGAACGGGACATAACCGAGCGCAGGAAGGTGGAAGACAGGATCAGGGCGGCCATCGAGGAAAGAGAGATACTCCTCAAGGAACTCCATCACAGGACGAAGAACAATATGCAGGTGATATCGAGCCTGCTTCAGCTCCAGTTCATGTCCTGCGGGGACAGCCGCCTGCATCAGATATTTGAAGACACGCAAAGCAGGATCAACGCGATGTCCCTCGTGCATGAGAGGCTCTATAGATCAAAGGAGCTTTCCAGGCTGGATATGGCGCGATACATAGCGGACCTTTCCATGGCCCTGATGAAAGGCTACCTGAAGGACGCGGCGAACGTGTCCGTGAAGCTGGAGGTCGACGGCATACCCCTGCCGCTGGAGTTTGCCATACCCTGCGGTCTTGTAATAAACGAGCTTCTCACCAATTCCCTTAAATACGCCTTCCCCGGCCAAAGGGAGGGGGAAATCAGGATAGCCCTGCATAAACACGGCGAGGATGAAATAAGGCTGTTGTTCTCCGACAACGGCGTCGGGCTTCCGGAGGGTCTGGACCTGAAAGATGCGAAGACCCTCGGTCTGAAGCTGGTGCGCACTCTTGTCACGGGCCAGATGCAGGGCAAACTGGAGGTCAGCCGGGAAAACGGCACCACGTTCGCGATCAGTTTCAGCCCGGGGCAGGCTAATCTTCATCCGAAGACAACCTGATCTCCACGCTTTGGCCCCCCTCATTCATCACGAGGAGCGAGAAGGAACATCTGCCGATGATTTCCAGCTTCGGAACGACCACCACGTCGGTTACGCCGTCTAATTTGTCGTTGGCCTCCTGAAGCCGTTTTATGAGTTCGCGCACTTTCATAGTTCCCGGGCCGCCTCCCGCCGGCACCCGTCAAGCACCTGTCCGAAACTGATTTCCTATCATTGCATTAACTGTTGTCATTCCGGCCGGGATTTTCAGCCCTTTCTCTATAAAAATTATAGGGGATTCCGTGCGAATGTCAAGTTATAATTTTAGACTGTTTAAAAAAAACTTCTGCCGGTGCCCGGCGAGGGGCGGCGGGACATAAAGATCCCGGCCGGGCTTACTTCGAGGGAATGGGCTCTCGGGGAATGGTGAAAAAAAACGTGCTTCCCCGGCCGGGTTCCGATTCAACCCAGATTCTGCCGCCATGGCGCTCGACTATCCTCTTGCACGTGGAGAGCCCTATGCCCGCCCCGATAGATTCCCCGGCGCGCGACTGGTAGAAGATGTCGAATATCCGCCCGCTTTCATCCGGGGATATGCCGATGCCGTTGTCGCTGACTGCAAATATCCACTCGGTTGCCCTCCCTTCGGCGTGAATATGTATTCTTGGGGCCTCCGAGCGGTTATATTTCAAGGCGTTTCCTATCAGGTTTTGCAGAAGCTGCACCAGGAGCACGCCATCGCCCGTGACCGCGGGCAGGGGGTCGTGGGTTATCAGGGCCTTCTTCCGGGCGATTTCCACCTCCAGGTTTGAAAGCGCCCGCTCAAGGACGCCCTCGAGTTCAACCTTTTCGGGGTTGATGATGGAACTGCCGGCGTGCGAGTACTCAAGGAGTTTTTTAATGAGCGTGAGCATATTCGTCATTCGCTGCCCGGCCCCGGCGATGTCCTCCTCGTCCTCCGGGCCGAGGCGGTCCCTCAAATGCCGCTCTATGAGTTTAAGCGAGGCGAGGGCCGCGATCAGCGGAGACTTCAGATCGTGGGAGACGACGGCCGCGAACCTTTCGAGGGCCTGATTGCTGAGTTTCAGTTTTTCGCTCAGGCGCCTGAGTTCATCCAGGGCCTTTACTCGATCGGTGACGTCCCTCATGGATTCGACTATGCCCATGAAGGTGCCGTCCACGTCCCGGAGAGGCGAAGCCTTTATCTCGAAAAAACGCCCCTCCCCGGACGGCATCACATGTTCGTGGGTCGCGGTGAAGGACGCCGACGTTTCGCGCACCTTTTTCAGGGGACATTCCTCGCAGGGGGTCTGCCTGGCGTGGAAACACTCGTAACAGAGCATCTCCTCCGGGAGGCAGCCTTCCCTCGACAGAAGCTCGCGGGCCGGCCGGTTCATCCATACGATTTCATATTTTTCGTTTATAACGGTAATCGGCTCGTCAAGGCCTTCGAGGACGAGCTTCAAGAGCCCTTCTTTTTCCGCCATCGTCGTCACCGCCTTTCCGCCCTAGTAAAGTGTATTCCATTCCGGCCGTCTTGACAAAAAAAGAGGCGAAAATGATTGACTGACATGCGGGATCATCTGTTAAATGGATGGCGAGCGTATTCCCCCGCCCCGGATATCGGCTTGCCACGGGGTCAAGCGAGCGAATATAATGAAAAAATTCCTTACATTGGATTCCCGGCGGCATGCCGCCGGGAAGATCAATTATGGACATTACCCGAAAAAGAGAGGATGGAAATGGAAAAGGATCCGGCCGCGATGACCACGGAAGAATTAAGGCGGGAGCTTGAGCGGCTCCGGGACGAGCTTCAGGACCTGGAAGACATGCATTCTTTCACCTTCGGGAAGACCAATGTGCATATCGGGGCCGAGATGGCGCAGAATATGCAAGCCGAATTCGAGGAAGAGTGCGCCCGGTATTGCGGGGAGATCGCCGGGATTGAAAAGTTGTTGAGAGAGCGGGGCGCCCTTTAGCCCCGGCCCCCCGGCCGTCAGGCCGGCGTACGGTCCCGCCGGGGGCGGGACGACTTTATCTTCTTGAAGAGCAGCGCCCCGGCGATGCATACCAGGCAGACGAATGCGAGGAAACGGAAGGCCTGCACGTACGAGAGCAGTTGGGACTGTTTTAAAAGAGAGTTGTAGACGAACAACTCGGCTTTTTTGATGGACCCGGCCGGGGCCGTGCGGGAGGCGAAATAGTTCCGGAGGCCCGCCAGCCTGTACCGGTAGAACAGGGTAAACGGGGTCAGTCGTGAAAGCATCGACATCTGATTAGTTTGGGCGCGGCGCGCCAGGTAGGTCACCAGCAGCGAGATGCCGGCGCTTCCTCCCACATTTCGCATCAGGTTGAACACTCCGCTTGCGTTTCCCATCTCCTTCTGTTCGAGCGTGCCTACCGCCACGGTCGCCAGGGGGACAAACAGCAGCGAAAGCCCCACGCCCTGCAACACCTGGGGAAACGCCACGTCCCAGATGGATATCTGCAGGTTGATGTCGCCCAGGAGCCACAGGGAGACGGCCACCAGGAAAAATCCGCTCCCGATCAGTTTGCGAAAATCGACCTTGCCCGTAAGATATCCCACCACCGGCATCGTCATCAGGGCGCCGATCCCGCGCGGGCTCAAGGCAAGTCCGCTTTCCATGGCCGTGTATCCCAGGAGCGTCTGAAGGAAAAGAGGTATCAATGTTATGGCGCTGTACAGCGCCACTCCGACCAGGGTGATAAGAAGGGTGCCCACCGCGAAATTGCGGTTTTTGAAGACCCTCAGGCGGACGATCGGCTCCTTTGTCCGAAGCTCCCATATTATGAACGCAATCAGGGAGACGGCGCTTATGACGGCGAACCAGCGTATCCAGGCGGCCGCGAACCAGTTGTCCTGCTGCCCCTTGTCCAGGATCACCTGCAGCGTGGCCAGGGCCACGGCCATGAAGCCGAACCCGGTCCAGTCGATAGTTTTGGGTTTTTTGCCCATGATGTAAGGGGGGTCTTCGATGAATGTCCGGATCATAAGGATGGCGAGCACCCCTATGGGGATGTTGATGTAGAACGCCCAGCGCCACGTGTAATTGTCCGTGATCCATCCGCCGAGGGTCGGCCCGATGATAGGCGCAAAGACCACCCCGATCGCGAACGCCGCCATCGCCATCCCGCGTTTTTGAGGGGGGAAGCTTTCAAGCAGAATTGACTGGGAGAGGGGCTGAAGCGCTCCGCCCCCCGCTCCCTGGAACACCCGCGCCGTCACCAGCATGCCCAGGCTCCATGCCGCCCCGCTCATGATCGACGAAAGGGTAAAAAGCACGATGCAGGCCATGAGGAAGCGCTTGCGGCCGAAATAAAGGGCCAGCCAGCCGCTTGCCGGAAGCACTATCGCATTACTGACAAGGTAGCTCGTCAGCACCCATGTGGCTTCGCTGTTGCTGGTGGAAAGGCTGCCGGCAATGTGAGGGATCGCCACGGTCACGATCGTGGTGTCCAGCACCTCCATGAAGGTGGGAAGCATCACGGCGGCCGTGATAAGCCACGGGTTGACGCTGGGACGCCATTCTGCCTCAGGATTGCTTATACGGTTTACCTCCCGCTTGCCCCGGTGGGAATCTCCCGGTGGGAATCTCCCGGTTCATAATTTCCGGAAAGCGGAGTCTGACGTGAAAAAGAGAAAACGGGCATTGAATGTATTGTACCTCAGATCAGGCGGGCAGAGACATGGATGCGGGGCTGAGGGGCCGGGACCTGTCTCAAAATCCCTTCCCGATGCAAGGGGCTGAAATCGGGTTCCAATGTGGTATCCCGTAAATGCCATATATTTTGTACGGCCGTAATTTGTCATTGTCCGGCCAGAATTTTATTTTGTTAAGAATAAAATCGGGCGGACAATCCGGAAGTCCTTGAAAAAAAAGGGATTCCGTCTCCCGACTTGACCGGGGGGCAATTCGGGGGATGCCGTCAACGCGAATTTTTTTGCAGTGCATTTACGGGACACCACACTAGGAGTGGACCTCGAACAGGGCGCCCGTTTTTCTCCTGCCGCGGGCGGCCTCGAATATCCTGCCGGCCACGTATTCGGGTGTCAGCAATTGGGAGGGGTCAAGTTCGAGCCCGCTTCCCGCGCCCAGGGTTGTGTTCACGGCCCACGGCAGGACCGCGTACACGAGGATGCCGCTTTCAGCGGTCTCATCGGCGACCGCCCGGGTAAGGCCCATGACGCCGAATTTGGAGGCGCAATAGGCCGAGAGTTTCGCCTCCGCCTCCACGCCCAGGGCCGAGGATATATTGATGATAATGCCGCTTTTTTGCCTCTTCATGACGGGTACGACCTGCCGCGTAAAAAGGAAGGTCCCCTTCAGGTTGGTTCCGATGACGGCGTCCCACTGTCTTTCGCCCGTTTCCTCCACCGTCTTATAGATAAAAACGCCCGCGTTGTTGATGAGGACATCAATGCCGCCGAAGCGTTCCAGGCAGAGGTCCACGATCCTTTCGGCGTCCTTTTGCCTTCTTACGTCGCCAGCCAGCGCAAGGATGTCTTCTTCGGCGCCGTATGCGCGAAGCCGCCGGACCGCGCTTTCGGCATGCCGCCGGTGGCGGCAGAAAATGACGACCCTGTCGCCCCCGGCCAGAAATTTTATGGCGGTTTGAAAACCGATCCCCCGCGTCGATCCGGTGATTATTACCGAGCGTTTTGGCTTCATAAATCTCTTATATCATAAATGGGAGGGGGACGCATCCGCCATTTTGAGATTTGAGCGATAGCCGCGATTTTATAATTTTATTTTTCCGATGGTGATTCCTGTCACGCGCATTGCGCGCAAAAACTTTTAATCTGTAAGGGGCAGGAGGGAGAATAAGGCATTTTTAAAATTCAGGAATAATTATATTTTTTTAAGTATAATTCGTTTTTTTTTAAAACTTTGGGATACTGGTTGTTCCATGCTGCTGCAAGTTGTATAATGCTTTTCATCTGTGCCTTTTTGTTTCCGGGTGGGGGATTGTGCGGGATGGCGGCAATTTGCATAGGTCTTCAGTGCGGCTCATATGGTCAAAGATGCCTGCCGTCCCGGCGGCCGTGTCCGAAATTTCATTCTTTCGTAAAATTCCAGTAAAGGTAATATTGGGGTTTTGGATGAGGGAGTATGTGCGCGATATCGCATGACGAATTCGTCGATGTATTTCGGACGCTCCGCAATGCGCCCGAGCGTCTTTTAAATGGCATTTTCTCCAGGGCCGCACGTTTTTCTTTCCCCGCCGGAAAGCTGATACATGCGGAGGGCGACACCTGTTCGGCCATCGCCTTCGTGCTCTCCGGCGAAATACGCGTCTACAAGGCCGGGGAAGGGGGCAGGGAGATCACCCTTTATGAAATCGGCGGGGGAGAGACCTGCATCCTCACTGCCTCCTGCATTCTCGCTCACACTCCATATCCCGCAAATGCGGTCTCCGTCAGAAAAGGCGAGGCGGTCCTTGTCACCGGAGACGATTTTCGCGTGCTGATGGCTACGAGCGAGGACGTCAGGCGTTTTATTTTTGAAATTATGGACAGGCGCCTTACGGCCATCATGGCCCTTGTCGAAGAGGTCGCCTTTGAACGGATGGACATAAGACTCCGGGAATATCTTTCGGAAAAAACAGAAGGCGGGGTCCTGAAATCAACGCACCATAAGATAGCAGGCGACCTTGGGACTTCCAGGGAAGTGGTAAGCAGGCTCCTGAAGGATTTTGAACATAAAGGAATCGTTGCCCTGACCAGGGGCGAAATCACCCTTCTGTAGCATTGCCCCCCCTTTGTGACTTTGTCACGGTAGTGTGATTTTATCACATACAGCCGCGCCTTTGTGCGGTAGTATATTCGCATCGAGGGGTTAGCGGCTGCTTACTTTGTTTAAAGGTCATTTTCCCGGGGCTGCATTAGGCCCTTAAGGCGCGATTTCTTAAAAACCTTTTGCAGCCGTAAGCGATTTTGAGATGGGTCCCGATGTTCTCATAAGAGTCTGGACGTTTTATGTTGGGGCGCGCGCCCGGGGGACGTGTTTCGGTGACATGGTTCCTTTTACGAACGGGGTATATGGGGCAGCGCATCGGTGTTAATCTGAGAAACGGCAAAGGGGGAGTTTTCTTATGAGGAAGTTCAGGTTTTACCAATGGGCGCTCCTTGCGCTCATGGCTTCGGCGCTTGCCGCGTGCGGCGGCGGCGTGGGCGGAGGAAACGGGGCCGTCACGGGAGCGGATCACAGAGGCGATACGGCATCCGCGAGCGGCAACGGCACGATAACGGGCAAGGTGGTGGACATCAACACGGGATCGGCGCTCTCCGGGGTCTCCGTCAACGACGGCGTCTCCCAGACGGTGCGGACGGACTCAAACGGCGATTATACCCTGAGCGAGCCCGCCGGAAACTATACGCTTAACGCTTCCGTATCCGGTTATCTTCAGACCTGGCAGATAACGGCCGTTTCATCCGGCGCGAACGACACGGTCAACTGGAGCCTGACAAAGGCCTACGGCACGCAGAAGATACCGGCCGCGAACATGAGCTATATCATCCTGGCGTGGAACGACCTCGGGATGCACTGCAACCAGAAGGACTACTCTTTTTTCTGCGTCCTTCCGCCGGCAAACACGCTGCACGCGCAGGTGCTGAGAAGGGGCGGCGACGACGCCGAGGTGATAACAACCGCGACTGTGAGCTATTCGTGCCCGAAAAAGATGCACCCGTCTTACAATACCAATTACTGGACTTACGCCAAACAATTCGCGACCGGCGCCACCGGGTCGAATTGGCTTTGGAATTACAGTAACAACACGGGCATAACCGGCACGACGCCATCGGGCGACATGTCTCTTTATAAAGACCCGAACACCGGCCAGACCCTGTCTTATGAGGCCTTCGCCATACCGGTGACGGCCGAGGACGACGACGGCACATGGGACCCGTACGCGGCATTTACCGTCACGGCGAAGGACCAGTACGGCAACACGCTTGCGTCCACGCAGGTCGTGGCGCCCATCTCCCATGAGATGGATTGCATGAACTGCCACGGGACCTCCGCCCTCGACCCGACTCTCACCACGTACCAGAGCATTTTGCACGAGCACGACAGGCTGAGCGGGACGACACTCCTGTCGCAGCAGCAAGCGGGGACCGTGTACCTGTGTTCTCACTGTCATTCGGACAACATCCTCCTGGAGACCGGCAACGGGGCAAAGGCCCTTTCTCCGGACATGCACAATCTCCATAAGGACTACATGAACCTGACATCCGCTTCCGCCAACACCAAGCCCGACTGCTTCAACTGCCATCCCGGTCCCAACACGCAGTGCCTGCGCGGCCAGATGTACCGGGCCGGCAAATCCTGCCATGATTGCCACGGCGACATGACCGCAATGGCCAACTACAACCGCGTGCCGTGGGGGCCGACGACGTCGACGCAGATGGGAGAGCCCCGGTGCGGGCAATGCCACGACGCGGCGCACGCGGAAAACGCGAACCTGCTTTATCGCGATTCGCTTCTCAATGACTCCCCTTCGGGCGACATGAACGGCAGGATCTACTGCGAGGCCTGCCATAACAGCACCCACGGCGAATACACGCAGGCAAACGTCGCCTATAACGGCTCGACCATAAACTCTTCAGATACTGCGATCCCGATGCAGTATCAGGGTGACAAGTACTGGATCTGGAATTGCACCGTCTGCCACTCGGCCACACAACAGGCGATGCACCACTCAGGGTCCTC
>JAJYGJ010000072.1 GCA_021790695.1 Nitrospirota bacterium
ACGTCCTTGCGGGGGATGCCATAAGTAAGCAGAAGCTCCAGTGCCTAATACTCACTGAATCCGGCAAAAGAGGTTTTCCTGAATCTCTCCCTCAGCCGTTTTCTGTGCAGCAAGTAATGGGCCTTGTCTTTATCCGCCTTAGGCATCTCGGTCAGGAAAATAAATGAACTCCTGTTTCCCTCTGGATGGCGATATTATATAAGTTTTTACCAGGCGGATAGAAGCATCCGCAGGTTGTGAAACTCGGCCCGGAGCCGGGGGGGATTTTTCACGAGCCCGGCCTGACTGAAAGTCCTTACACGGATGCCGTTTTTTTTGAAATCGACCCTGACGGCGCCGTCCTCGTCGGTCCGGAGTATCCTTGCCCCGCACGAGGAAAGCGCCCGGAGGGTCCGGACGTCGGGAGAGCCGAAACTCCTTTCAACCTCGGGCATGATGACGGCGACTTCGGGCCGGACGGCCTCGATGAAGGGCCTCCAGGCGGCCGCCCGCGAGCCGTGGTGCGGCACTTCATAGACGTCGCTTCTCAGATAGCCGCCCAGGTAAAGCAGGTCCCGCTGGGCCTCGCGTCCGATATCGCCGGTGAAAAGGGCGCTGTGGCCGTAACGGTCCTCGACCTTGAAGACCAGCGAGGCGTTATTGTCCGTCCGGGAGCCCGGCCCGCCCGGGAAAAACCCGCGGTAAGGGTGAAGGACAAGAAATCTGTAGCCTTTGCCTTCGAAATAATCCCCGCGTGAAAGCTTCCTTTCCGGGGCCCGGAAGACGTTTTGATCGAGGGCCAGAAGGCCGTTGTCCCAGACCTGGCCTACCCGGAACAGGGACGCAAGGTATCGGGCGCCGCCCGCGCGCCCGCGGGGGGCATGGGGGAGGATGAGAAAATCAATCCTGCTTTTGCCCTCCGCCTGGAGGAGAGAGGCCGCCTCCCGGCCGCTTGAGCCCCCATCCATCACCGCCGTCCTGCCGTCCGGGAGATTCACTACCGCGGCTTCTCCGCTGCCGCAGTTGAGGAAGGTGATGCTAAGGTCCCGGGGCGTGAGGAGGCCGATGCCCGCCCAGATGATGAACGGGGCCACGGCCAGGGCCAGATACCAGGTGTTTCTTCGAAGCGCGTAAAGGGCCAAAAACCCGTAGAAGACGAAAAGAAGGCCCGCCGGAAAGGCCGGCACCGGCAGGGACGAGTACGGGATGGAGGAGAAAAAACGCGCAAGCCCGGCAGTGACAAGGGCGAGCCGGCCGGAGAGGGAGGCAAACGGATAAAAGCCCGTGGCCAGATAGAAGAAGCCGGACAGCACCGCAAGCGGCACAAGCAGAAAACCCGCGACGGGCACGGCGGCCATGTTTGCAACCGGAGATATCAACTGTATCCTGTGGAAGTAAAAGGCGATAAGGGGCATGAGCCCGGCCGTAAGAAAGAGGCTCAGAATAAAAATCCTGATGAGATATCTTTTGACCCGGGCGGCGGCAACCCCGATTGCCCTGCCGTCCTTTTGTTCGCCGGGCGGTCCCGAACCGAGGAAATTTTCGGCAAGGTACCCTATGATGAGGACGGAGAGGAAGGACAGCTCAAAGGATATGTCGAGGACCACGTCCGGACGCCAGAGGACGAGCACGAATGCGGCAAACCACAGCGAGGCCAGCCAGGCCCTCCGCCTGCCGGCAAGCAGGCCGGCCAGAAAGAAGCTTATCATTATGAAGGCGCGCAGGGCCGGTATCCTCATGCCTGAAAGCATCAGATATCCAAGGAGAAGGGGCAGGGCGACAAGGGCCGCGATCTGTTTCGGGCTTATATGGAGCGTCAGCCTCTCCAGCGCCTTCAAGGGCACAAGGAACCTTAAAAACGCCCACACAAGAAGAAAAATCGAGAGGCTGAACATGCCAAAGTGCATTCCGGCTATGCTGATGAGATGGGCCAGGCCGCAGTTGTCGAAGTCCCGCCTGACCCGGTCTCCGAGGAGCGCCCGCTCCCCGGTCGTGATGGACATGAGAAGGCCCGCCTCCACGGGCGGGAAGTCCCGCATGTAATAACCGTTTAATCTGCAACGCATCCGCTCGGCAAAGGGGGCCTCTCCGGCCTCCGAGACGCCAAGGACTTCGGCTTCCGGCTTCAGGAGGGAATCCGGAAATCCGGGGTCCAGTCTCGGCGCGGGCGGGCGGACCATCGCCTGGATTTCATATATCCTGCCCCCCGGAAGGGGCCTTGCCGTGTAAAGGCGGATTTCATCGTACGGGAACTGCTGCCGTTCGGGGCCGTCGGGCCCCCTTGCCGGAGGGGCGGTAACGGGCTGGCCCGTGACATGGAAAAGCTGGTAAAAGCCGCAGTCAAGCCGGACGGCCGGGGAGGCATAACCCAGGACAGAGGCCTCAAATCTTCCCTGGCGCGATATGAAGCCCGGCTGAAAAGAGGGCGGGGAAGGCGGCTTGTCTCTTACGAAGGCAAAGAGGGCGCCAGCGATTATGACGGGGATCAGGAGCGGTTTTTTCCTCAGAAACAGAAAAAGAAAAAGAAAAAGGCCTGAAAGGGCGGTCAGGCGAGGCAGGTATTGCGCGCTTTCCAAAAGGGCCACCCCGCCTATGAACGCGACAAAGGCCGCCTGTAACATTTGCGCTATTATGCACGATCAGGCGGCAAGCGGACAATCCTGTCAGACCCGTGCAGCGTTAAAAGGGGAGTGTTACGCGGTCTTTTCCCTTATGAAGACGGATATCTCGCGCACGAGCCTTTTGACGGTGCCGCCGTCCTTGCCTTCGACCATCACCCTTATCTTGGGCTCGGTGCCGGAGGGGCGTACGAGTACCCTGCCGTTTTCGGCCAGTTCCATTTCCGCCTTTTTAATCAGGTCGGCAAGCCCGGGGATGCCCGCCGGGTTTGTCCTTGTCTTTACCGTCACGTTTTCGAGCGCCTGCGGATAAACCGGTATCTGGCCCTTCAGCTCGGAGAGCGGAACGCCCAGCTTCTTTACCAGGTGGACCATGTGAAGGGCCGTGATGGGCCCGTCGCCGGTGGTGTTCTGGTGAAAATTCACGATGTGGCCGGACTGCTCGCCGCCCAGCATGAAACCGTTTTTGAGCATCTGCTCGGTGACGAACCTGTCGCCCACCTTGGTCCTCAGCAGTTTTATCCCGAGGCCTTCAAGATAGCGCTCGACCCCGAGGTTGCTCATTATGGTGGCCACAACGGTGTCGCCCGGCAGCCTCCCCTCGGTTTTAAGCTCCCGTCCCCAGATGCCGAGCATGTGGTCTCCATCCACCGTTTCGCCCTTTTCGTCCACGAGTATCGTCCTGTCGGCGTCGCCGTCGTGCGCGACGCCGAGGTCGGCCCCGTGGGCGAGAACGGCCTGCCGCAGCCCGTCCGTGTCCATGGAGCCGCAGGAGGCGTTTATGTTCGTGCCGTCGGGGCTGTCGTTGATGGCTATTACCTCCGCCCCCAGTTCCTCCATCAGGGAGGGGGTTATCCTGTAGGCGGCGCCGTTTGCGCAGTCCACCACGATTTTCATCCCTTCCAGGGTTTCGTTTTTAGGGATGGTGGATTTGATGTACTCTATGTAGCGCCCCCTGGCGTCCTCCAGCCTGAAGGCCTTTCCTATCTCCCGCCCGACGGGCCTTTTTTTGAAAAAACTCTCGTCCATGGCCATTTCCTCTATCTGCTGCTCCACCTCGTCCGGGAGTTTGAACCCACGGGAGCTGAAAAAT
The DNA here is from genome assembly GCA_021790695.1 of Nitrospirota bacterium. Classification (GTDB taxonomy): domain Bacteria; phylum Nitrospirota; class Thermodesulfovibrionia; order Thermodesulfovibrionales; family JdFR-88; genus JAJYGJ01. Next base: position 3,691 of record JAJYGJ010000072.1, read on the forward strand.
TTTATGCCGTTGTCGTCGTAAGGGTTATGGGAGGCCGAGATGACGACCCCGGCGTCAAGCCTGAGGGTCTTTGTGAGGAACGCCACCCCTGGGGTGGGTATCGGCCCCACGAGTGTCACGTTCATCCCCATCGCGCAGATGCCGGAGGTCAGCGCGCTTTCGATCATGTAGCCCGAAAGGCGGGTGTCCTTGCCAATGAGGACCATGTTCCTGCCCTGCTTTTTTTTAAGCGCCAGCGCCGCCGCCATTCCTATCCTGAGGACCGCCTCCGGGGACATCGGGAAATGGTTGACCTTGCCTCTGATGCCATCGGTGCCGAAGAGTTTGTGCATTGTGTTATTTTCTCCTGATTATCACTTTCACCCTCACACGCGCGGGGATCACGCTGTCAATTTTATCGGGGATCTTTATGTCTACGTCTTCATCAAGGGTATCATTTGCGCCGCTGATGTCAACCGGGCCGGTTTCCAGGTGGCCGAGCCTGTCCAGCGTCTCCTGCGGCCCCTCGGCTTCCGCTTGGTCGGGCGTGGTCCGGACCTGGTAGATGAAGAAGCCGGGGGCCGGACGGCCCTTTATATCCGGTTTCACGGGCAGGACGGCGGTGGCCTTACGCTCTATGTAAACCCGTATCCTGGAGGGCGAAACGCTCACCACCGAGACATGCGGAGGCACGCGCACGTCACCCCTGCCGAACGGTATGAAAATCCGGCCGGTCTGCATGTCTTTCAGCTTGAGCGGTATCGTTACGTCCCCCGGTTTCAGCCTGCCAAGGACAATGCTGTTGCCCCGGAGCGTGACCTCCACGGTGTCGGGTCTCTTTTCGGTCAGTATCAGGGACGGCGGGAGTTTTGAAAATTGCGGCTCCACCAGTACGGACATCTCGTTTTGCCCCCTGAACTGGACAAAAAACCAGAGGAAAACGGCCATCAGGAGCGCGGCCCCCTTGAGCCAGATATTGGAAAATATCTTCCGCCTCATTTCTTTTCCGCCTTTTTGGACGTGGACGCCTCGGTGAGGACCTGCCTCAGGGTGGTCATGTCCAGTTGCTCCGTCAGCCTGCCGTTCATGCCTATGGATATGGCGCCTGTCTCCTCGGAGACCACTATCGATATCGCGTCGGTTTCCTCCGTAATGCCCAGGGCGGCCCTGTGCCTCGTGCCCAGGGCCTTTCTGAGGCCGGTCGTCAGCGTAATGGGCAGAAAACAGCCGGCGGCGGCGATCCTGTTTCCCCTGATGATGGCCGCCCCGTCGTGGATGGGCGAGGTGGGGTTGAAGATGCTGAGCAGTATCTCCTTGGAGACCCTCGCGTCAAGCGGTATGCCTATCTCTATGAAATCCTTCAGTTCGGTCTCCCGCTCTATCACTATGAGGCCGCCCATCTTCCTGTTGGCCAGCGAGACCGTGGCGCGGACGATCTCCTCTATGGATTTCAGCTCCTCCGCGGTGGCGAATTTCCGCAAAAAGGAGGCCTCGCCCATCTTGGCCAGGGTCCTTCTGATTTCCGGCTGGAAGATCACGATGAGCGCAATCACGATATAAGACCAGAAACTCTGCAGCAGCCAGTCCAGCGTGAGCAGGTTCAGGCGCCGGGCCACTATCGAGACGGCCAGAAGCAGAGCAAGTCCGATGAGCATCTGGGCGGCCTTCGTCCCCTTGAGGATTAAAAGCAGGCGGTAAAGGATGAGGGCGACAAGCACGATGTCCAGAACGTCCCAGGGGCCGAACTGCCGCAGTATCGTGTCCATCATATCCTCTCTTTAAGCCATTCGGAAGGCTCGACCGTCACGAGCCCGCCTTCCCCGCTTGAGTAGACGACGCGGGCGATTCCCGCGTTCAGGATCATGCGCTTGCACATCATGCACGGCTCCGATGGGCACTCCCGGCCGGCCTCGGCGTCGGTGCCCGTAATGTAGATGGTCGCCCCGTTCAGCTCTTCCAGGGACGCCCTGATGATCGCGTTTGCCTCGGCGTGCACGCTGTGGCAGAGTTCATAGCGCTCGCCGTGCGGGATTTTCAGTATCCGTCTTGTGCAGTGCCCGGCCTCCAGGCAATCCTTCACGCCGCGGGCCGCTCCGTTGTAGCCGGTGCTTACAATGGTATTGTTTTTAGTGATGACCGCGCCGTATTTTCTTCTGAGGCAGGCCGCCCGCGCGGCCACGGCCCTGGCGATGTTTATGAAATAGGAGTCCCACCCCGGCCTGGCCTCCCCCTCGTTCAACCTTCAACGCTCCCCTGCCGGATATTTAACCGGCTTTTGATTTCCCCGCGGCAAGCCACCAGTGACAAACCACCAGTGACAAGCCGATTGCAGGGGCCCACGGAAAACCCGTTTTCCGGGGCGGCGGCAATACGCCCGCTATCCATTCAAAATTTTAAATGCCATATTTTATCACAAAAGCCGGCGCCCCGCCGCGCCGCCCCGGAGCTTGGCAACGGCACCGCGCAAGGCTTTATGGCGCGCTCATGCGCTATAATCGAGGATCGTGCGCGCAAAAAAGACTGCAAGCGGAAAGATTGCCCGCGCCGCCGGCGTGATGTCCGTCGCAACCCTCATAAGCAGGTTGCTGGGGTTTGCGAGGGACATGGTGCTCGCCTTCTACATGGGCGCCACGGGGCTTTCCGACGCCTTTTATGTTTCCTTCAGGATACCAAACCTCCTGAGGGGAATCTTTGCCGAGGGGACGATGGCCTCCGCGTTTATCCCGGTGCTGAGCGAGTACCAGTTGAAAGAGGGCGACCGCGGGGCCTCGGACCTCGTTAAGGCCGTCTTCACGGCCATCCTGGTAGTGGTGGGCGCCATATGCCTGCTGGGCATAGTTTTCGCGCCCCTGATAGCCAAAGCGATAGCGCCCGGTTTCATTGCCCACCCGGAAAAATTCCGGCTCACGGTGCTTTTGACCAGGATAATGTTTCCTTTTCTCCTTTTTGTGAGCCTGGGGGCTCTTTCAATGGGTGTCCTCAATGTGAAGGGCATCTTCTTCGTGCCCGCCCTTTCGAGCGCGGTGATAAATCTGACCATCATGATAACGGTCGTTTCGCTATCGTTGGCCTTCGGTCATCCGGTGGTGGCCGCGGCCGTCGGTGTTGCGGCGGGCGGGCTGGCCGGGTTTCTCTACCAGTTGCCGGCCCTCCGGAAATCGGGCTTCAGCCTGAAGCCGGTCAGGGGTTTTTTCCACCATCCGGGGCTCAAAAAGATTTCGCTTCTCGCGCTGCCCATGATACTGGCCATGTCGGTTTCCCAGGTCAATATAGCGGTCAGCAATATCCTGGCCTCGTTTCTTCCCGCCGGCGGCATCACGTACCTTTACTTCGGAATGCGGCTCATGCATTTCCCCGTTGGAGTCTTCGGGGCCGCGATGGGCATGGCGGCCCTGCCCGCGCTCTCCCATCACGCGATCGAAGGGGATATGGACAGTCTAAGACAGGATTTTTCTTTCGCAATGAGGGTCCTTTTTTTCCTGAGCCTCCCCGCCATGGCCGGCCTTATAGCCCTCCGGGTGCCGATCATAAGCACTCTTTTTCTCCGAGGCAGGTTTTCCTATGCCGCCGTTGAGGGCACCGCCGGGGCGCTTTTTTTCTATTCCGTAGGTATATGGGCAATGGTGGGCGCGAGGGTGCTGAACGTGACGTTCTACTCCATGAAAGACACGAAGGGGCCGATGAAGTCGGCGGTGCTGGCCCTGGGCAGCAACCTTGCGCTCAGCGTGGCGCTCATGCGGATGATGAGGCATGGCTATGAGGGACTGGCCCTTGCAAACGCACTTGCCGCCACTATCAATTTCGCGGTCCTTTTTTATTTGCTCAGAGGCAAGCTCGGGCGCCTTGACGCCAGGCGGATCATTAAATCCTTCGCGAAGTCCGCTTTTGCGGCGGCCGTGATGGGAGTGGCCGCCGCCGCCGTTTCAGGGGAGACACTCTGGCGGCAGAGCGGCCATACGGCGGAAAAGGCGCTCTGGCTTGCGGGAGGCATCGCCTTGTCGGCGGGGATTTACGGCCTGATGTGTTATATTTTAAAAAACGAGGAATTGCGCCTCGTGATAGGGATGTTCCGGAGGAGGTTTTTTGCGAAAAGGTCCGTTGCGGTTTGAAATCCTGGCCGTTGGCCCCCTGGCCGCCAACTGCGTCATCATCTGGGAGAGGCAATCGCTGGGCGCAATCGTCGTTGACCCCGGCGATGAGCCCGAAAGGATAGTGGATTTGATAAACGACAGTTCCCTGAAGGTTGGATGCATAGTTTGCACTCACGCCCATTTCGATCATGTAGGCGCGGTGCCGGAGCTGAAGGAGGCAACCGGAGCGCCTGTCGCGCTGCATGCCGATGAGATCGAAATCTACAGCGGCGTCAGGGACCAGGCCGCCCTCTGGGGCTACGAGATTGACCCCCTGCCGCCGCCGGACGTCTTTCTTAAAGACGGAGATTATGTCGAGGTGGGGGCGGTCCGGATGGAAGTTATCCACACGCCCGGTCACAGTCCCGGCGGGATATGCCTTTACGGCCCGGGGCTTGCGGTAACCGGCGACACCCTCTTTGCCGGCTCCATCGGCAGGACCGATTTTTACGGCGGAGATCATGGCCTTATCATGCGGTCGCTTCGCCGGCTGGCCGCGCTCCCGGGCGATACCATCGTGCTCCCGGGGCACGGCCCTTCCTCGACAATAGGGGAAGAAGTGGAAAATAATCCATTTTATCAGGAGCTTGGGCTTTAGAAGAGGGGTTTGCGGCTTATGTCTCGCGTTGGTATTGACATTGCTTTTATTTTTTCTCGTAAAGTGCTATAATAGAATCAGAGAGGGAGAAAGAAGGCGCCTGGAAGATGGCGGGTTCCCTCTTGAAGGTCTTTGATAGAATGGATTGGCTATGCAGTAAGTAGGGCATAGCCAAGTTATAGTATTCTCTGCGGCATGCTTGAGACATGTGAGCCGAGGGAACAATTTAAGGATTGGGAGCCTGCGTATGGACGGCAGTGGACCGCACTGCTTGCGAAAGCAAAAAGTCCTAAGCATCCGTCGGGGCACCCACTTAAAAAAGAGCCTCCGGCTCGGCAGTCTCAAGGTGCTGCGGAGAACATCAAGTTTTATCGCTCTTTGAAAACTGTAAGCAGGCCCTGATCAAGTTTCGATGAGTTCAAATCAAATGAGAGTTTGATCCTGGCTCAGAACGAACGCTGGCGGCGTGCTTAACACATGCAAGTCGAACGCTGAGCACTCAGCCACAGGATGGATTCCGGGGTGCGTGCAGATGTATTTACACGTATCGGGGGATTTGAGGGTTTTTTGTGGAGTCCATCGTGTGGTTGGGTGCTTGGAGTGGCGGACGGGTGAGTAACACGTAGGCAACCTGTCTCAAGGAGGGGGACAACCTGGGGAAACCCGGGCTAATACCCCGTAAGCCCGGAAGCTGGGATGCTTCCGGGGAAAGCGGAGCGATTCGCGCCTTGGGATGGGCCTGCGGCCTATCAGGTAGTTGGCGGGGTAATGGCCCACCAAGCCGAAGACGGGTAGCCGGTCTGAGAGGATGGACGGCCACACTGGGACTGAGACACGGCCCAGACTCCTACGGGAGGCAGCAGTGGGGAATTTTGCGCAATGGGGGAAACCCTGACGCAGCGACGCCGCGTGGAGGAAGAAGGCCTTCGGGTTGTAAACTCCTTTTGCAGGGGAAAAAGCT
>JAJYGJ010000181.1 GCA_021790695.1 Nitrospirota bacterium
AAGACGTGCTCATCCGGAGGTTCAAGGAGACCAGAAGGCCCCATCCCCTTCATGGCGAGAGCATCGAAAAGAGCATACTGGCTGAGGCCCTGGCCCTTAACCCGCTCCGGCAGCAGGCCGACAAGGTCATAGACACCACGGCCTGCACCCCGCAGCAGCTCAGACAGATCATAACCTCCCTGCTGGGAGGAGGCGGCCCGGGCTTCAGCATACATGTAATGTCTTTCGGCTTCAAGTTCGGCGTGCCGCCCAGCGCGGACATGGTCCTCGACGCCAGGTTCCTGGCAAACCCATTCTTCGTGCCGGGGCTCAGGGACCTCACGGGCCTGGACGAGGCGGTAAAACGCTACGTCGCCCATGACCCGCTCACCATGGATTTCGTGCGCAGGATCGAAGACCTCCTGGGTTTCCTCATCCCGCAGTACCGGCGCGAGGGCAAATCCTCCCTCACCATCTGCATCGGCTGCACCGGCGGAAGGCACCGCTCGCCCGCCATAGTGGAGATGATAGCGGCAAACCTGGCCGGGCTCGAACTGCCTGTGAACGTGATCCACAGGGATCTCTAGGCCTGCAATGCGCTTCAAGGTTCCCTCCGCCCCCCCTGGAAAGACGCCGGGCCGGCTGGACACCATCATAGCCGATCAGGCCGGGATTACCCGCTCGCGGGCGAAAAGGCTGATCGGACAGGGCAGGGTTTTCATTGACGGCAGGCCGCCGGGCAAGGCGGGCGAAAGGCCGGCGGAGGGCGCGGTGGTGGAGGTGGAAATCCCGGAGCCGGAAACCGCCCCGGGCCTGGTTGCCGAGCCCGTCGCCCTCGATGTCCGCTACATGGACGATTATCTCGCGGTGGTCGAGAAGCCGGCCGGGATGGTGGTATACCCGGCCGCCGGCCATGCGAAGGGCACCCTGCTCAATGCCCTGCTCCACCGCACGGGCGGCAGGCGCGCGGGCGCGGGGGCGCCGCTTCGGCCGGGCGTCGTGCACAGACTCGACAAGGACACGACCGGGCTCATGGTCATAGCCCTCGAAGACAGCGCGTATTACGGGCTTGCGGCCCAGTTCAGGTCCAGATCGATAAAAAGAGAGTATGCCGCCCTTGTATGGGGCGTGCCGCGCGGGGAAGAAGGCGTGATAAGCGCGAAGATCGGCCGCTCGCGGGCGGACAGGAAAAAGATGTCCACGAGTGCGCGCCGCGGGAAAGAGGCCGTGACAAGCTGGAGGGTCGCGGAGAGGTTCCCCGCTGCGGCGGGATTTCCCGCGGCCAGCCTGGTGATGGCCAGGCTCGGCACCGGGCGGACCCACCAGATAAGGGTCCATTTCGCCAGCGCCGGCCATCCCGTCCTTGGAGACCGGACTTACGGAGGAAAGACGAAACTCGTGATCGGGGGCCAGGTCATACCGGTCCCCAGGCAGATGCTCCACGCCCGCCTCCTGGGGTTTGTCCATCCGGCGACGGGCGAGACGATGGAGTTTGAAAGCCCTCTGCCGCCCGATATGGAAACGGTGCTGGAGAAGCTGCGGCAATACCCGGGGAAACAGGCCGGAAGGTGAGCGGCAGGGGGCAGACGAACAAGTGGCTCATAGCGGTCACGGTCATAATGGGCACCATCATGGCCGCCCTGGACATAAGCATCGTGAACGTCGCCCTGCCTTATATGCGCGGCAATCTGGGGGCCTCGATGGAAGAAATAACCTGGGTCGCCACCGGTTATATGCTTTCAAACGTCATCATCATGCCCCTGGTGGCCATGATGAGCGAACGATACGGGCGGAAGCGTTTTTACATAGCGAGCATATTTTTTTTCACGGCCAGCTCCCTGATGTGCGCCATGTCCTGGGACCTGACCTCCCTGGTCGTCTTCAGGATAATGCAGGGCGCGGGCGGCGGGGCGATCATCCCGCTGGGGCAGGCGATACTCCGGGAAAGCTTCCCGCCCGAGGAGCAGGGCATCGCGATGGGCGTTTACGGCTTCGGCGTCGTGCTCGGCCCGGCCTTCGGTCCTGTCCTGGGCGGATGGCTTACCGATAATTTTTCCTGGCGGTGGATATTCCTCGTAAACATCCCGATAGGCATATTGAACCTTATACTCATCAGCCGTTTTATCCACGACCCGGCCTACCTGAAGCGGGAAAAAGGCAGGATGGACTGGGAGGGCCTGGGTTTTCTCGTCCTGGGTCTGGGCGCCCTCCAGCTCATGCTTGAAAAAGGCGAGAGCCGGGACTGGTTCCAGTCCAATTTCATAGTCTATATGGCCCTGATCGCCCTTGTGGCGACAGTCCTTTTCATATGGCGCGAGCTAGTCTGCGACAAGCCCGCGGTGGATTTGCGGGTGCTCAAAGACGTGTCCTTTGCGTCGGGGACGTTTCTCATAGGCATCCTGGGGCTGGGCCAGTACGCCGCGCTCTTCATGCTGCCGATGTTCCTCCAGCAGCTTCTGGGCTACTCGGCCCTCAACTCGGGGCTGGTGCTGATGCCCCGGGGCCTTTGCATGGCCCTTGTCATGCCCGTTGCCGGCAGGCTCTACAACAGGATCGGCCCGCGCATCCTGATAGCCGCCGGCATCATTGTCACGACATTCTCCTTCTGGCAGCTCTCGATCCTGTCTCTGAACGCCGGGTTCTGGGACCTCCTTGTGCCCAACATGCTCCAGGGCGGAGGGTTCGGCCTCATCTTCGTCGCGGTGAGCACGGTGGTGCTCTCTTCGATCGAAAAGCCCCGGATGACGGCCGCCACGGGGCTCTATAACGTGGTAAGGCAGGTCTTTGGAAGCGTGGGCATCGCCATCGCGGCCACTGTCCTTTCGAGGGGGCAACAAATCTACAGGGCCGGGCTTGTGAAAAATCTCACGGCCTTCAACCCGAACGTGACCAACTGGCTCAGGACCGTCGCCGGGATGCCGGGCGGGGGCTTTTACGCGCCGCGCCGGATGGCCCTCGGGCTCCTGGACGGCGCGCTGATGAGGCAGGCCGGCATGCTTGCCTACAACCACCTCTTTCTGCTTGTGACCGCGGTCTTCGCGCTATGCATGCCGCTTGTCCTGATGCTCAGGGGCGGCCGTCCGCCGGAGCTGCCGGAGATGGGGGGGCCGGTCCCGGATTAACGGAGACCCTGCAGGATATAATCCGCGTCCCCGGTCGTTATGTCCCGGTCGGACTTGCCGGTTGGCATCTCCGGCAGCACCACTGAAACGCGGTAATCCGAGCGTCTCCCGATCCGGGCCGGTATCCCCCTTTTCCAGGCGTGCCCCACGCCCGTAAGCACCACCATCTTCACCCCGGGCGCGCTTTCCAGATGGTCCACTATATGCCACGCCATCACCGAATCCCAGAGCATCTGCGCCTGGCAGAAGTCGTAAAAGGACCCGCCTCCCATTACCCTGTGGAACTGGTACGCCTCATTGATGAAGCGCTGGTATTTCTTGTCGACCGTGCAGCTTATGCCGGGAGGGACCTCTTTTTTTTCGGCGGGCGTGAGGGAATTAAATCCGCGCGCAAAAACCGTGTCGCTTATATCCTTGGGCACGTTCAGTCCGACCATCGGTATGCGCCGCTGCCTGGCATAAAGAAAGATGTCCCTGTAAAGGGGCCAGGGGGCGGACCAGTTTTTGTAATATATATCCTGGAAACTCCGAAGGGAGGACTGGCCGGACACCCAGCGGTCAAGCGCCTTCTGGCTGTCCGCGCGGAACATCTCAAGTCCTATGGCAAAAGGCGCCTTCGCTGCGCGCAACGCTCTGATAACGGCTAATTGGGCCCTGTGGTCCGCGGCGCTGCTATGGACCTCTCCCAGGAGGATGACATCCGCGCTTTTTATTTCCCGGACCATCTCTCTGAAGCCGATGACCCGCTTGTCCCGCACCCGGAGCACCCGCATTGTCCGGATTTTCGCCGGCCCGTTCTGGTCAGCCTGGCAAGAGACAATCTGGTCGGCCTGACACGAGACCGGCAGGACCATTGGGCATGAGACAAGCAGGAGTATCGCAAAAAAGATGATCTTTTTCATGGCGCCAAGGCGCGCGGCCCTCCCCTCTTCCGCCCGAAAGCGATTGTGATTAATTCTATCAGCTTTCGGGCGGTCGGGAAACGGCCCTTGATGCGCCCCGCACCGCGGGGGATTGCAAGTTTTAAAAACCCGGACCGGACAGAAGGCCCCTCCGGAGTTTACCTCCAGCCTCTTCCCCTGCCCCTGCCCATGCCCCTATCGCCATGGTCCCCGCGGCCCTCATCGCCCTCGTCGCCCCGGCCTCTGCCGCGGCGCCAGCCCTCCTGCCTGTCCCAATACCTTTCGCTCTGCCACCTTTTCCATCTGTGCCTTAGCTGCCCGTAGGGAATGGGACGCAATCCGGGGGCGCCGTAACCCCAACGTGAACGCCAGCCCGGAGGAAGCATCCCCAGCGCGCGCGGGACCCGGGCCGGGACCGCATATCTCCACGGCCCGCCGTAATAGTAAGACCTGTACCAGTGGCCCTGCCATGGGCGCCACCACCAGCCGTCGTAGAAAAAGACGTCCACTTGCACGCCCGGCACGAAATAGATGTACGTGCCCGGGATCACCATCACATCGGGCGGCGCGGCAAAGGCCACCGGAGGCGGGGGCGGCGGGGCGGGATATACGATAGGCGCACCCAGCCCGAGCCCGATGTTTATGTTGACCCCGGCGCTGCTCGTGCCGGCCAGACCCGTCCCTACAAGAAACGACGCAGCCAAAAGGACCAAACACAATTTCCTAGTCATGACCTTTCTCCCTGCATAATGAAATATTTCTCCCCAGGCCTCAATTCTATCATCCGCGGCGAGGATAAACCCTGTGATCAGGGTCACGCGACCCGTGGACAATCCCTTTTTTTTCTACAGCTTCAGAAGCGCAAGGCCGGAGACGGGGTCCGTCTGCCTTGTGGCGTCAATGCCCGCGATTTCCAGTATGACCGCCTCAAGCACGAGAAAGGTGCTCGATTTTTCCCTAAGGCAGCCGACCGTTACACTGCCGCCCCGCCCGGCGGCCATGTGCAGATGGAGCCTGGGCCCGCTTCCGTCCCAGAATATCGTGCCCGTGCCCACCATCTCGTTGTTTCCGGATATTTCGCCCCAGACCGGCTCGGGCGGCATCTCGTCCGCCTTTGGGCCGAGGACCACCCTGCCCTCTTTTATCCCGCCCACGAGGAAAAAAACGGCCGAACGGATATCTTCCCTGCGGGCCAACCCCGCAAGCGACTGAAGAAAGTCCTCACCGTCCTCGAACCTTGCCACGAAGGCCCGCCCTATTCCGCCCGCCTGATATTTCATTGATTATCCCCTCACCACATTATCGAAAGCAGGCTCTTTATGTCGGAATGCAGGCGGTGGTACTTGCAGTCAAGCACCATGCACTGGTCTGAACGGTAACAGTAGCCGCCCCTGATCACGACGTGCAGCCGGACCCCGGATTTCTCCACGTGAGGGCAAGGGATGTGAAGCTTCCCCGTGCTCTCGGAAAATTTCTTCATCTCGAATCCATCCTTCATGACCCTATTATAACCAAAAACAGGCGGCCCGGGACCGCTGTCCGGCAAAGGGTTTGCCAGGCAAAGGACCTCATAAATGTTCGCGGTTTTCGGCAGGTGTCCCCCGCATGGCCTTCCTCATCAGGAAGACCAGGGGCAGTATGAAGATCATGAATATGCTCAACTGCCGGAACGCGCCGCTGTAAGCAAGCATGGCGGCCTGCCTGGAAAGCTCCGCGTAGAGCCTTGCGGCCGCGGCCCGGCCGGCAAGCGCGTGCCCGAAAGCCCCGGAATACCCGATCACCCTTGCCATCCGCCCGAACGCAATCTGGTAGTTGCGGCCGAAGGGGGTGAGGCGGGCGACCATGAGCGCCTGGTGCGTCTGGGTGCCCCTGGCAAGTCTCGTCATGACGTAGGCGACCCCAGCGCCGCCGCCAAGGTTCCTCAAAAAGTTGAAAATGGCGGTCGCGTTGCCCATGTCCTCCCGCCTGATGTGCGACATGGTCATCGTCGTAAGGGGTACGAAGAGAAAGCCCAGCCCGAACCCGAGCACCGCCCTGGCCCGCAGGATGGTGAAAAAGTCCGCATAGAGGTTGAACCGCGACATCAGGTGCCATGCGAAGGCCGAGGTGATTATGCCCAAGGTCAGCAGCGCCTTCCGGTCAACCTTCGTGTCGAGACGCCCGGCTATCGGCATGGCGACCAGGGTCGTCAGCGCTCCCGGCCCCAGCACCATACCGGCGAGTGTCGCATCGTAGCCCATCATTTTTTGGACGAAGATGGGCAGAAGCACGATGCTCCCGAAGAGGTTGAAGAAGGTGAAAAACATCACCAGGTTGCCGGAGCTGAACGTAACGTCCCGGAAGGCCCTCAGGTTGAGGATAGGGTGCTCGACAACAAGCTCGTTGACGAGAAAAAGGACTATCGCCACACCGGCGACCGCCGCCAGGGCGGTGATGTAGCCGGAGGCGAACCAGTCCGCCCTCTGTCCCTTGTCGAGGACCACCTGGAGCGAGCCGACCCCTACCGTTAAAAGGAGTATGCCCATGTAATCTATCCCGATCCCCCGCTGTCTCACGTAAGAGGGATCGGTTATGAACATGTAGACCATGAAGATCGATATGATCCCTATCGGCACGTTTATGAAGAATATCCAGTGCCAGGTCCAGTTGTCCGTGATCCAGCCGCCCAGCACCGGGCCGGCTATCGGGCCGAACATGATGCCCGCGCCGAATAAGGCCATTGCCATGCCGTGCTGCCTGCGCGGGAAGGTCTCAAGCAGTATGGACTGGGAGAGGGGCTGGAGCGCACCGCCGCCGATGCCCTGGAGCACCCGGAAAAAAACGAGGCTCTGGAGGTTCCAGGCCATCCCGCACATGAGCGACGCGGCCGTGAAAAGCGTCACCGAAAACATGAGGTAGCTCTTCCTGCCGAACTTCCTGGTGAACCAGCCGGTCATGGGGATGATGATGGCGTTTGAGACCAGGTATGAGGTTATCGTCCAGGTGGCCTCGTCGATGCCGGCCGACAGGCTGCCCCTGATATGGTCCAGCGAGACGTTCACGACACTGGTGTCGATTATCTCTATCAGCGTGGGCAGCATCACCGTTATGGCGATGATCCACTTGCTTACGGCCTGAACGTCGCGCCCTTCGCTTTCCATGCCGGTATCCATTCACGCTCGCCCGTCGGACAGAAGGAGTCTTATCTGATTATCACGGTGGGCTCTACGGACATCCCGAGCCGGAGGATGTGGTTCGGGTCCTCGCCGGGGTTCAGGACGATCTTCACCGGTATCCTCTGGACCACCTTCACGTAGTTGCCGGTGGCGTTTTCGGGCGGGAAGAGGGAGAAGACCGCGCCGGTGCCGGCCATTATGCTGTTTATCTTCCCGTGGAAGGTCATGCCGGGGAAGGTGTCCACGCTGATGTCCACGTCCTGGCCGGGCCTCATCTTCGTGATCTGGGTCTCCTTGTAATTTGCCGTCACCCATATCCCGGAGAGGGGCACGATGGCCATGAGCGGCTGGCCCGGCTGAACCTGGTTGCCGACCTGTACGGATTTCTCCGTGATGTAGCCGTCGGTGGGCGCATATATCCTCGTGTAGCCTTCATTCAGCCTTGCCAGTTCAAGCGAGGCCCGGTCCCGCTTTATGACCGACCCCTGGTACACCAGGGCCGCCTTGTATTCGGCCAGGACCGCCTTTTGCGCCTGGTAGGCCGCCTGTGCCTGCCTGAGCTGCTGCCTTGCCGCCTGCACCCTCGATGCCTGCACGTCGTAGTCCGTCGTCAGCTTTTCATAACGCTGCCTCGGTATGGCCTCTTTTTGAAAAAGGTTCGCGGCCCGCACGGCGTCTTTCCTGGCCTGGCGGAGGTTAGCCTGCTGGAGGGCAAGCGCCGCCCGCGCGGCGTCTATGCCGGCCGCGGTCTGGGCAAGACGTTTCCCGGCCGCGGTTATCTTGGCCCTGTCCTCCAGGAGTCTGCCCTGCTGGGCCCCGAGCGCGAAGGACGCCTCCCTTTTTCTGGTCTCGTAATCGATAGGGTCCAGCCCGCAGAGCAGGGCGCCCTTTTTCACGAACTGGTTGTCATTGACGTAAACGGCCTTCACCGTGCCCGATACCTTGGGCGCTATCGTGTGGACGTTGCCCGCGACAAAGGCGTCGTCGGTGGAGATATGGGTCTTCTTGTACTGTATGTAAAAATAGGCGGAGACCGCCAGAATTATGCCCAGCAGCACGAACAGGATTATCGCCTTCTTCCTGCGGCCCATTCCGGGCCTGGCAGCTTCTTCCATGATTATCTGTATACCTCCGCCAGGTCATATCCCTGCGAGTACAGGAATCCGGCCTCGGCCTTTCTGAAATCATACAATGCGCTGTAGCGGTTCGTCTCGGCCACCGTAAGCAGCGTAAGGGCGTCGATAACGTCGGTTGCGGTGCCGACGCCCTGCTCGTACCTGATCCTGTTTATCCTCAGGTTCTCCCTGGCCTGTTTCACGGCGTCCTTTGTGACATCCATGCGCTTGAGGGCGTCCTCGATGTCAAGGGCATAGGTCTTGACCTCGAGCCTTATATCGTCCTTTACGTTGTCCCTCTGCTCGAGGAGCCTTGACTTCTCGCCCCCGGTCCTTGCCACTTCCGCCCGGGTTATCCCGCCGCCATACAGGTTTATGCCCATGCCGATTATCAGTGAAAAATTGCCGTTTGGCGTTTCGAAGCTGTTTTTTGTGTACTCATATCCGCCCCGGGCAAAAAATTTCGGGTAGTATTCCGATTCCGCCGCCTTTTTCTCCAGGCCGACGGATTTAAGGGTCTCCGCGATCACGGCAAGCTCCGGCCTGTTTTTTTCGGCGTTCATCCATGCCTGGCGCAGGTCAGGCGCCGTGCCTTCGCCCGGCGCGCCCGGATAAAAAACCTCGTTTCCCGGGACGTCAACGGGCTGGAATTCCGTATCCAGGGGCCTGGCCAGGAGGCTGTTTACGCGGGAGGCCGCGATGTCCCTGGCGTTCCTGGCGTCCGCCAGCCTCCGCCTTGCGTCGGAGATGCGCACCTCGGCCTGGAGGAGGTCGTTTTTCGTAATGACGCCCTGCTCGTAAAGGTTTTGCGCGTCTTGCAGGTGCGTTTCCAGCCTGGCCTCCTCATCCATGGCGACCTGCACCATCTTGTCGGACTCGAGGAGGTTGAAATAAGCCAGCGCAAACCGGAGGGCCACGAGGTTTCTTATCCTCATCGTGTCGTAGCCGCTTGCGGCCAGCAGGGCCCTGCTCGCCCCGTACCTGGACGCGTTGCCTTCGAAATCATAGATTGTCTGGCTGATGCTCAGGCTGTAGGAATAAAAATCCTTGTCGCTGGTGGGCGCCACAAAC
>JAJYGJ010000198.1 GCA_021790695.1 Nitrospirota bacterium
GGGCAGCGCGCCGCCCGGCGGACAAGATGACGCCGACGAACGCGTCAAGGCGCTGCATCTCGAGCTCGTGGCCACCAAGGAGTACCTCCGGACGGTCCTCGATGAGAGCGAGGGCACCGCAGGGGAGCTCAAAAACACCCTCGAGGAGCTCACGTCCAGCAACGAGGAGCTCCAGAGCATCAACGAGGAGATGGAGACCGCCAGGGAGGAGCTCCAGTCCACCAACGAGGAGCTCCTGACGGTCAACGACGAGCTCCAGCAGCGCAACACGGCGCTGGCGCAGGCCAACACCGACATCAGCAATCTGCTGTCGAGCGTGGACATTCCCATCTTGATGCTCGACAGCGACCTCGCCGTCCGGCGCTACACGCCCGCGGCAGCGCCGCTGTTCAACCTCATCCCCTCGGATGTGGGCCGGCCGATCATCGATCTGTCCCAGGAGAACCTGGGCCCCGATCTCATAGCGGATGCCCGGGAGGTCCTGGACCATCTTGTGCCCCTGAGAAAAGAAAGCATGATCAACGGCACCTGGTATATCCGCGCCATTCTTCCATACAGGACCGCGGATAACCGCATCGAGGGAGTAATCGTCACATATAATGATATTGCAGATCTCAAGCGGGCGGAAGAGTGTACGAGGCATCTTGCCTCTTTCCCGCAACTGGACCCTAATCCCGTGATCGAGGTGGACTCTTCCGGGAAGGTCACCTTCTCCAATCCGGGCACGGAAAAGATCCTGGAAGACCTCGGGATGGACAAGGCCGGCGTTAATGTCTTCCTGCCCGCGGACATGGACAATATTTTAAGGGACCTGGGAAAGCAGGAGGCCTCAGCCCTTTATCGCGAGGTTATTGTAAGGGACAGGGTCTTCGATGAAACGATCCAGCTCGTCCCGCAGGGCAATGTCGCGCGCATTTATGCCTTCGATATCACGGAGCGCAAGCGGGCGGATGAGGCCCTGCGGGGCCTGCTCCGCGAGAAAGAGACCCTCCTTAAAGAACTCTATCACCGCACCAAGAACAATATGCATGTCATCTCAAGTCTCCTCAGTCTGCAGGCCGGGTCGTTTAAAGACCAGCGGATACTCGAGGTTTTCCGGGATACCCAGAACAGGATAGGGGTAATGGCGCTTGTGCACGAGATGCTTTACAAGACCAATGCGTTATCGGAACTGGATTTGAAAGAATATCTCAAGCAGATTTGCCGGCTTACCCTCGCCAGCTATAAGACCAGGGAGATCAGCCTGAAGTATGACGAGATGGATTCCGTCCCGGTCTCTCCATATGTGGCCGTGCCGTGCGGGTTGATACTGAATGAGCTGGTATCAAATTCAGTCAAGCACGCCTTCCCCGGCAAGGACTCCGGGGAGGTCACGATACGGTTAAAAATAAAAGAAAATGAAATAAAGTTGTCATACTCCGATAATGGGATCGGTTTCCCCGAAGGGTTCCGGATTGAAGGATCGCGTTCTTTGGGGCTGAGACTTGTGGAGGGGCTGGTTAAAAAACAGCTTTCCGGGAGTCTGGAAATAATCAAAGATGAAGGAGCGAAGGTTGTTATCCGGTTTGACAGGAATCAGGATTACCCGTGAAAAAGGTAAAAAACCCCAATGAACGGTCCGGTTGAACTGGTGGTCTTTATTCTTGATGGCCGGAGGTTTGCAATTTCGCTTTCCTCCGTCGAAAGGGTCATACGTCCGGTCGAAGTCACTCCCCTGCCAAAGGCCCCTGATATAGTTTCAGGCGTCATCAATTTGCAAGGCACGATAGCGCCGGTCTTCAACTTGCGAAAGAGGTTCGGGCTGCCGGAAAAGGCCATCGGCCTCGGGGACCAGATGATTGTGGCCAGGACGTCCGGGCGCACGGTCTCATTCGGGGTTGATGAAGTGGAAAGGGTCCTTGAATTTCCGTATGAGAAAATCGTCCCCCGGGAAAAGATCCACCCGGAGATGGAATATGTCGAGGGGGTCATAAAACTGGAGGACGGAATGGTCCTCATTCATGACATCGACCGCTTTCTTTCCCTTGATGAGAAGAAAGCGCTTGGGGCCGCCATAAAAAAGAAAAGGGCGAGGCGGGCACGATGAGCCCGAAACTCTCCGCGGAATTGAGTGAGCTTTTCAGCCATTATATTGAAGAGCACCTGGGTCTTTATTTTTCCAGGGAGCGGGCGAACGATCTCGACCGGGCGTTAATCGGGGTCTCGGCCGAGCTGGGGTTTCAGGATCCGGAGTCGTGCGTCCGGTCGCTTTTGCTCTCTGCCGCGGGGAAGGCGCAAATCGAGGTCCTGGCGAGCCATCTGACCGTTGGCGAGACCTATTTCTTCCGGGACAAAAAGAGTTTTGATGTTTTAAAAGATCGGATATTGCCCGACCTCATCCAGTCGCGCCGTCAGACCGGCCGGAAAAATCTTCGTATCTGGTCCGCCGGCTGCGCCACGGGCGAAGAGCCGTATTCCGTGGCCATCCTGCTCGGGAGCATGATCCACGATATCGAGGAATGGGATATAAGCATCATTGGCACTGATATTAATCCTTCTTTTTTGCGGAAAGCGGCCAAAGGCGTTTACGGCGAATGGTCTTTCCGCAATGTCCCTTCCCGGTTTAAGGAGCGCTTTTTCAAAGAGGCCGGCAAAGGCCGTTTCGAACTGCTCCCCGAGATACGCAAGTGCGTGCACTTCTTTTATCACAATCTGGCGGAAGACACCTATCCGTCCCTCATTAACAGCACAAACGCTATGGACATCATATTCTGCCGGAACGTGCTCATGTACTTCACGGAGGCAAGCAAAAGGAAAGTTGCGGGGAAATTTTATCATTGCCTTGTGGACGGCGGCTGGCTTATGGTGAGTCCGGCCGAAAGTTCCCTGGAGCAGTATTCACCATTCTCGCAGGTGCACTTTTCAGAGTCCGCCCCTTACAGAAAAGGCGCTGCGAAATGCGAGACAGGACCGGCTGAAAACAGGGCGGCTGAAAAAGGGGAACCGGAGGGCGCGGAACAATTGGCTGAAGAACAACTGACTGAAGGACGATTGGCCGAAGGCAGGGGGCAAGCCGGGACGGCCTCGGACGGAAACGTTCCTCGTCCAATCGGGAGCCCGGGCGTGCCGGACGTCCGCCCGCCGGTCCCTGAAAGCGCCTGTCCGCCCGCCGTCGCCGCGGCTTTGAGGGCCGAGGCTGAAGACACTTATGCCGAGGCTTTTAAATTATACGAGTCGGGCCGTTATGCCGAAGCGCAGGAGAAGGTCGCCCCTTTGGCTTCCGGCGGCGGCAACGCCTCCGCGCTTGCGCTTCTCGCCCGGATCCATGCCAACCGGGGGCGGCTCACGGATGCGCTCGATTATTGCCGGAGGGCGATAGCCGCCGACAGGCTTAATCCGGCATACCGATACTTGCTTTCCGCCATCCTGCTTGAGATGGGGCGGGAAGACGAATCGAAAACATGCCTGGGCCGCGCGCTTTACCTTGACCAGGATTTCGCCCTGGCCCATTTTGCCCTGGGCAATCTCGCCAGGCGGAGGGGAATGAAAAGGCAGTCCGAGCGGCACTTCAAAAACGCCCTGTCGATCCTGAGGGCATGCCGGCCTGACAATATCGTTGCCGAGTCCGAGGGCATTACCGCGGAAAGGATGATCGAGATCATCATGAGGACAATCCGGGAGGAAGCCTTGGCATGAGTGACAAAAGGGCGCCCGCTGCTCAATCGACCTCCGCTGATAAACCGGCCATTGACTGGAAGGAAATCCGCAGGCGCATGGAAAAGGTCCGGGCCGTGATCGAGCAAGGCTGGGTGCCCGGGCCGGAAGAAGAGCGGAAGGTCCTTGGGCAGAGGGCCCGCGCGCTTGCGAAGGAGCCTGAAAAAGAGGCCGCCGGGGAGGAGATGGAAATCATCGAATTCCTCCTCGCCCGGGAAAGATACGGCATAGAGATTTCGTATGTGCGCGAGGCATATCATTTGAGCGACCTGGTGCCGGTGCCGTGCACGCCTGTTTTCGTATCGGGCATTATCAATGTGCGCGGGCGGATCGTTTCCGTGATAGACCTGAAGAAATTTTTCGAGCTCCCCGAGAAGGGCCTGGGCGACTTGAACAGGGTGATCATCCTCAGGTCGGAGGAGATGGAATTCGGTATCCTTGCCGACGCCATACTTGACGTGCGCAAAATACCCGTAAAAGGACTGCAACCTTCTCTTCCCACCCTTGGCGGCGTCCGGGAAGAATACCTGAGGGGGATCGCCAGGGACGGGACGGTAATCCTGGATGCCGCGAGGCTCCTGGCGGACAGGAAGCTTGTTGTAAATGAACAGGCATAGGGGCGCGCTTTGAAACTGCAAATCGGTAAGTTTTGAGATAAATTTTTTTATGGAGGTCTGATATGCCGAAAAATAAAGGATCGAAAAAAATCAGCCAGGAGCAGTTGAATTATGACGCGGCATACGCCAGAAGCCTGATCGAGGCTTCCCTCGACCCCCTGGTGACGATAAGCCCCGATGGCAAGATAACGGATGTCAACGAGGCGGCCACAAGGGTGACGGGCGTTTCGAGGGAAGGGCTCATCGGCACCGACTTCTCGAATTATTTCACCGAGCCCGGAAAGGCGCGCGATGGCTACCGCCAGGTCTTCGAAAAAGGCTTTGTGACGGATTATCCGCTGACGATCAGAAGCTCCGCGGGGAAACTGACGCACGTCCTCTACAATGCCTCCGTATACAGGGACGCGCAAGGAAAGGTCCTTGGGGTCTTCGCGGCGGCCCGCGACGTAACCCAGCAAAAACAGGCGTCCCAGTACGCCAGGAGCCTGTTGGAGGCGTCTCTTGACCCGCTTGTGACGATAAGCCCGGAGGGCAAGATAACGGACGTCAACGAGGCCACGGCAAGGGTGACCGGCAGAGGGCGCAGCGAGCTTATCGCAACGGACTTCTCCGATTATTTCACGGAACCCGAAAAGGCCCTGGACGGCTACCTCCAGGTCTTTGAAAAGGGGTTCGTCACCGATTACCCGCTGACCATCCGGCACGTCTCGGGGAAACTGACGCATGTCCTCTATAATGCCACGGTTTACAGGGACGTGGAGGGGAGGGTCATAGGCGTTTTTGCCGCCGCCCGCGACATTACCGAGAGCAAAAGGATGGAAGAGGAACTGCGGGCCGCTTCACTCTATAACAGGAGCCTGCTGGAGGCCTCGCTGGACCCACTGGTGACAATCAGCCCCGAGGGGAAGATCACGGACGTGAACAAGGCGACGGAGACGGTGACCGGCGTTGCGCGGGAGCGCCTCATAGGAAGTGACTTTTCGGACTATTTCACTGAGCCGGAGAAGGCGCGGGACGGATATCAGAAGGTGATATCGCAAGGCTTCGTGAAGGATTATCCGCTTACCGTCCGTCATGTCTCGGGGCGCACGACGGATGTCCTTTACAACGCCGCGACCTACACGGGCGCCTCGGGCAAGGTTCGGGGAGTATTCGCCGCGGCGCGCGACATAACGGAAAGAAAACGCGCGGAGGAAAATCTGAAGCGCGTGATGAGCCAGGTGCAGGACTCCGTGAATATACTTGCTCCCGCCTCAACCGAAATCCTGTCCACCACTACACAGGTTTCTTCGAGCGTGACGGAGACCGCCTCCGCAGTTACCGAAACGTTGACGACAGTGGAGGAGGTGAAACAGACAGCGATCGTTTCGAGCCAGAAGGCGCACAATGTTTCCGAGACCGCGCAGAAAACGGAGCAGGCCTCCAAAGGCGGGAAAAAATCGGTCGAGGAATCCATCGATCTGATGGGCCGCATAAGGCAGCAGATGGAATCCGTGGCTGAAAGCATTGTGAAACTGAGTGAACAGAGCCAGGCGATAGGCGAAATAATCTCGACGGTCAACGACCTTGCGGCGCAGTCCAACCTGCTCGCGGTGAACGCCGCCATCGAGGCCGCGAGGGCGGGCGAACAGGGCAAGGGCTTCGGGGTCGTCGCCCAGGAGATAAGGAGTCTCGCGGAACAGTCGAAACAGGCGACCGCGCAGGTAAGGACAATACTGGGGGAGATCCAGAAGGCCACGAGCGCCGCCGTGCTGGCCACGGAGCAGGGCAGCAAGGCGGTTGAAGCCGGGGTGAAACAGTCCTATCAGGCCGGCGAGTCGATCCGGGTGCTGGCCGAAAGCATTACGGAGGCGGCGCAGGCGGCATCCCAGATCGTCGCTTCGAGCCAGCAGCAGTTGGTGGGCATGGACCAGATCGTCTCGGCGATGAACAATATCAAGACCGCCAGCGAACAGAACGTGGCCGGCACAAGGCAAACGGAGACCGCCGCCCAGAACATCAATGCCCTGGGTCAGAAATTGAAGCTGCTGGTGGACCAATACAAAGCCTAGGCCGGAGAGGAAAATATCGGATTTCATCCGGGAATAATACCGGGATGAGTGCCGGGCGGGTTCAGATGCCGAGGGAGGACAAGGGGAAGCATGGATAAAGACGGCGCATTTTTGCAAAAACTCCTGGCGACCTTCAAGGTTGAGGCGGCGGAGCATGTCAGCGCGATATCGGCGGATCTGGTAGCGCTCGAAAAGGCCGCTCCCAACATGCGGGCGGGCATCATAGAAAGGGTCTTCCGCGAGTCGCACAGCATGAAGGGGGCCGCGAGGGCCGTGAACCTCTCCACGGTAGAAACGCTTTGCCAGTCCTTTGAGGATGTCCTTTCCGCCCTGAAAAAACAGCAGGTCGCCCCGGAGGCGGAAATAATAGACCTGCTCCACCGGTCGGTCAATATACTGGGAGGGATTATTTCGAGCGTTGGCGCGGCTGGCGAAAAAGGGAGACCCGAAAGGGAAACTATCGGGTTCCTCCTTCGAGATTTTGAGGCGATAATGAAGAGGGCCGGGGAAGCCGGGGGAAAAGAGGCGTGCCCTGACTATCCGCAATCCGGGCGTGAAGCGCCTTCCGGTGACGTTGGCGCCCCCTTTGCCGGCGCCGGCACAATCCGTGTGGCAAAGCAGCGGCTCGATTCCATTTTGCTGCAGACCGAGGGCCTTCTGTCCGCCAAGCAGGCCATAAGCCAGAGGGCCGCCGAATTGAGCGGGATCATGGCGGACGCGGAGCAGGTAAAAAAGGATTGGGCCAGGATGCGGACTGAATTACAGGCCCTGTGGAAGGCATGCCCTGGAAAGCATTCCGCTCGCGTCCTGCCCGCGCCGGTGAAACCGGTAAATGATCCGATGAAAGGCGTCATGGCGTTATTTGAAAAAAATGGCGACCGTGTTTTGCGGCTTAACGATTCCCTCCTCTCCCTCGGGAAGGCGCTGGAGCGCGACCGCCGTCTGGTCAACGCAATGGTTGACGGCCTGATGGATGAGGTGAAGACCGTCTCCATGCTGCCTGTCTCCCATGTCCTGGAGCTTATGCCCAAACTGGTGCGCGATCTGGCCCGCGACCGGGGCAAGGATGCGGAGCTGGTCCTGCGCGGAGGCGAAATCGAGATCGACCGGCGAATCCTTGACGAGATGAGAGAGCCGCTTATCCATCTTGTCCGAAACTGCATCGACCACGGCATAGAAGGGCCCAGGGAGAGAACAGCCGTAAACAAGCCTCCCGCGGGCGCCATCATCATCGAAGTCGCCCACAAGGAGGGCAGGGCGATCGAGATCGCCGTATCCGATGACGGGGCGGGTGTGGACATCGCAAGGGTCCGGACTGCCGCGGTGCGCCTGGGCGTCATTTCGCGGGAGGAAGCCGAAAGGGCCACCGAACAAAAACTTCTCCCCCTGATGTTCCGCTCGGGAGTGACGACAAGCCCCATAATCACCGACATCTCCGGCAGGGGATTGGGGCTGGCGATCGTGCAGGAGAAGGTTGAAAAGCTGGGCGGCTCGGTCGTCTGCGAAACCTCTGAAGGGAAAGGGACCACGTTTCGCGTATTGCTGCCCCTGACGCTTGCAACCTTCCGGGGGGTCCTGGTGCAGGCCGGGGATCACCGTTTTATCATCCCGGTCACGGGCATTGACTGCACGGTGAGGGTCGGCAGGGACAAAATAAGGACCGTCGAAAACATGGAAACGATCACAGTCGATGACAGGGCAATACCGTATGTCGCCCTCAGCGCGGTGCTGGAAATGCAGCTCAAGGGAGGGGTCGGCGATCAGGAGTTCGTGCAGGCGGCAGTGCTCGGCGCCGGGGAGCACAGGATCGCCTTTGGCATCGACGAGATCCTCCATGAGCAGGAAGTCCTTGTAAAGGACCTGGGCAGGCAATTGGCCAGGGTCAGGAACGTCGCTGGCGCGACCGTTCTCGGCACGGGCGAGGTCGTGCCCGTGCTGAATGTTTCCGGCCTGTTGAAATCCGCGGTCAGGGTATCGCGGGTCGCCAAAGCCCCTTCGCTTCCGGAGGAAACCGGGGCGGAGAGAAAGTCCGTCCTTGTCGTTGAGGATTCTATTACCGCAAGGACGCTCCTTAAAAATATCCTGGAAACCGCGGGATATGACGTTCAGACGGCCGTGGACGGGATTGATGCGTTTACGTCCCTGAAGACCGGCAGTTTCGACATTGTGGTTTCGGACGTTGACATGCCGAGGATGAACGGACTGGACCTTACGGCGAAGATGCGCGCTGACAAAAGGTTTTCAGAGCTTCCCGTTGTGCTCGTGACCGCCCTGGAATCCCGCGAGGACCGCGAGCGGGGCATAGACGTGGGCGCCGACGCATATATTGTAAAGAGCAGTTTCGATCAGAGCAACCTGATCGAGGTGATCCGAAGGCTCATATGATACCCCCGGCAGCGATAAGCGTCCTTGTTGTGGACGACTCCCGGGTCGCGAGGGAATTTTTGATTCATATATTTTCAGAGGCGGGGATTGAGGTGATCGGGGCGCTTTCAGGCGGGCAGGAGGCCGTGAATTTTGTGCAAAGCCGGAGGCCGGATGTAATAACGATGGACATCTACATGCCTGGAATGGACGGCCTTGAGGCCACCAGACGGATAATGGAAGCAAATCCCGTCCCCATAGTTATAGTAAGCAGCAACTGGGACCCGGCGGAGGTGGACACGACCTTTCGCGCGCTTGATGCGGGCGCGCTTTCCGTTGTGCGCAGGCCATACGGAATCGGCCATCCGGAGCACGCGGCATCTGTTCAGGAACTGGTCAGGACGGTCAGGCTCATGTCCGAGGTCAAGGTAGTGCGCCGCTGGTCCATAAGAAATTCCCTCGCCAAAACGGGGCCTTCAGACGGACCTGTCCGCG
>JAJYGJ010000027.1 GCA_021790695.1 Nitrospirota bacterium
CGGACAGGATTATCAAGGCCATACGCGAAGCCGTACGCACCGGCGAGATCGGAGACGGGAAGATATTCGTTTCGTCCATGGAAGACGTCATAAGGATAAGGACAGGCGAGACCGGAGACCCCGCGGTATAGAACCTGTCTCAAACAGGTTCCGGAACCGCCGGCTGCAAAGCACACATCAAAAACCTTGCCCAGGCAAAACCCTGCCGGTTTGGGCCGGCTCCAGGGGTACATGGGCCGGCCCCGGGGTTACACTTATTCCCGGCAATCGGCGGAGACCGGCGTCAGACGCCTGGAGATGGGGCTGGTCTTCGGTCGGGATCGGGCCGGATCAAATACGGCTATACGGTTCTTACCGGCCTTTTTTGAAGTAAAAAGGGCGCAATCGGCATGCTCGATGATTTCATCCAGGTTTTGTCCATTCATTGGGAATGTCGCCACACCCCCGCTGATCGTGATCCTGCCGCCCTCTCCTTCAAACGTATGGGCCTCGATCGCCCTTCTTATCTCCTCCGCATATGACATTGCCGCATCCCTGTCAGAGTCTTTCAGCAGGACTATGAATTCTTCGCCGCCGTAACGGGCGAAGGTATTTATTGAGCGCGTTCTATCCTTTACCAGTTTGCACAAGTCCTTTAAGAGCCTGTCTCCCGCCGGATGTCCGTTTTTGTCGTTGTAATGTTTGAAATCATCGACATCGAACAGGAATATTGAAAGGGGCAGATCGTAATCCAGCGATTTCCGTACGGCCTCCATCGCGACCCTGAAGAAATATCTTCTGTTGTATATGCCGGTCAGGGCGTCCCGGTTGGCCTCGATCTTGGTTTCCTCCCAGGACAGGATATTAACATACGCGACAGCCAGCAGATCGGCTATCATCGAAAGGAACCTCTTGTCATTATCGGCGGGATTTTTGATCCCTCCGGCGGTGATAACCCCGATAAGGTTCCCCCTGAAGATCGCCGGGGCCGCCATCGTCATCGCCTCATTGGCCGTTTGGCGCTCCACGAATTGCTCCATCTCAGCCGCCATGCCAAGTTCGCCCGCCCTGCCCCCGATGCCTTTGCCCAGGTCGATTACCGCCCTTTTGCCGCTTTCCTCTCCCAGGGAGCCCATGAGCTTCAGGGTCTTCGTTTTCTTTTCAAACAAGTAAAATCCGATTTCCTCCGCTTCGATCATGGCCCTTGTCAACCTGATCGATGAATTGATCAATTCATCGACGGACAAGGTCGAGTTTATATTTTTAACGGCGACAGGTATGCTTACCACGAAGTGCAAATAGCGCTCCAGTTTTTCATTCAATATCCGGATCTCACTGAGCATCTCCTGTCTTTCAGCCTCTCTTCGCGCGTCCAAGGCAAGCGCTTCCCTGTCTTCCTCCCCGGACAATTGCCCGTTTCCGTTTATTGATTTTTTTCCGCCGATTGCATACGAGACGGAAACAAAGACAGCCGTAGCGGCCGCAAACACAAAAAATATTATTATTCCCATATCACCCCGTTGCCGTCCTTTTTTCTTTCATTGTTCCGTTACCCGCCCGGTCCTTCATGCCTGTCCCCAAACCCGGCTTTCCACTCACGGATCATGAAACAAAAAAAGCCCGCCTTCCAAAAAAGCGGGCCATCAAAACGCGTCTCTAAAGTCATTTCGATGGCCCCTCTACCCATTTCCAATTAAATTGGAATAAAAAAACCGGGCAGGTAGCTTTGCGTCTCCCGGTTACCCGGGGTTTGCCCTTTCGATGACATCTTCATTATTTGCAATTATCGCGCCAGAATCCAAAAAAATGATTCCCATGATCTTCATGCCGGATTTTTTTAGGATTTTCAAACCGGAATCAGGATCAGGTGTGAAATATTAATTTCTTTTGTTAAAAAACCATGTGATTTTTGTGCGGAATAACGCAGCCTTTGTCATTGTCTGGCGCGGGTTGGCGCAAAAAACGGAGGTCAGGTCATTCCACGTCTCATCATGACATGGCCTTGGCGGCATCCCGGTGTTAAAACGCCTTGCCCACCCAAAAAGTAATGGCGCGCAGGTAGCCGTTAAACTCCGGGTGAACGATGTCCCTGTAGCTGGCGTACATGCCCTGGATGCCGGTCTCTAACCCATGCCCCCAGTGATATTCAAAGTCCATATCCGCGGAGATCTGCGGCACATTAAGGGCGGAGAAGTCCGCACCTGTGGCCACTGCGTCGGTGAGCGCGGCTTCATATTGCAGACCATCGAGATAACCGGCGGCAGCCGCCGCGTCATCGCCAGGGTTAGCGGCCGGGGAAGGCTCAAACCTGCTGTGGGAATACGCATACATGAAATCAACCCGCCATTTGAGCTGCTTCGTAAGGTCTAGAATCGAGGATACGCTGACCTCATGGGTGACAGCAAAGAGGGGCACCAGTTCCTGTTGATAGAGCACGGGAATGCCGGAGTCGTTCACATAATCGAGGCCGGTCTCCAGACGGTCCATGAGATAGGCATAAGCGGCATTGAGGGTCCATCCAGGCACGGGCTTCAGCATAAGCGTGGTCGTGCTCGTGAGTAGCCAGGCCTTGCGTCCCCCGATATCGGGGGAGCCGCTCTGGCGCGTGGTGGCGGCGTCTTCGCTGATGCTGAACCAGGAGACCGGCGAGACGCTGCCGCTTGCCATGACGCGCCACTGCACGCGGGGGTCGGTCAGGTAGCCCGGGTTGTCCGCAGCGGTGTATTCAGAGCCCACGCGGGCCTTCCATAATGTGCCCTGGTGCAGCCTCACGGAGACGCCCGCCGTATTGGCGGTGGTCCTGGGGACCACCAGGTAGGGCAGATCCGTATTGAGGTAATCCGTACTGTGGACCGCCCCCTGGCCGTCGAGGTTGTATGGCTCGTACGGATACCAGAAGCCGGAGTTAGTTCTGCCCGTCTGGCTGTAGCGGTAATAGACCTCCGTGCCGATCATTTCCGTCAGTTTATAGTCGGCGCGGGTGCGCGTCCAAAGCTGATGAAGGTCCGGATTTTCCCAGAAAAGGGGAACGGCCTCCAGGGGGAACTTGTTCAGGGTGTTTTGCTGGTGATAGTCCTGCGCGAGGTCGAGCCTGTGCGTCACCGCCCAGTCCACGTTTGCGTCAATGTTGTAAACGTCCTGGGCGTTATCCGTGAAGCTGTCACGCGCGCGGCCATACGCAAACTGTGCGTTAAACGTGACGTCTTTGGGCCATCGCAGGTTCATGCGCAGGGTGTCGGTATTTTCCGTGTACCCCGGCCAGATGTTATGGATGTAATCCCCCGCGGGGGTCTCCGGCACGCCTGCCGGAAGCTCGCCGGGAGGAACAGCGGAGGCGAGGCCGAGCTGTCCTTCAAAGGAATCCACCGGACCCGCCACCAGGTTCCGGGCTGTGCGCAGGTTGTGTTTATAGGTCACGGTCGCGGGCCCCTCTTTCAGCGTGAGCCCCGCGGCAAGGTCACGCGTCTCATAATTCGTGTACTGGAGTTCCGAATTCACGTGGCACGTGCCGGTATCGCAGCCCTCGTCGATGTAGTCGTTCTCTTGGAGGCCGCGCCTGTCCTGGAAGTTGGCCTCCATGAAGGCCGTAAGCGGCGTGCCGGGGATATGGTAGAGGGCCTTGTTCTTGAAAAAGGTCTTCGTGACGCCAAACACACTGCCTGGCGCGATCGGGTTAGCGGGGGGGGTAATGGTGGGGTCCACGCCAAAATATGTCTTATCGGCAAAATACGGCATCGTATCGAGATTGTGGACCAGGCTGCCCGCGTCCAGGGTATAGTAGAAGTCCGGGCCGACTCTCAGGTCTCCATGCACGTCGTAATCGTCAGGACTCAGCATCGAACCCTTTATGTTCATCAGGACCTGCTTGGCGCGGTTCTCGACACGGAGGGCGACGTCGCCCCCGAAGGCGTCCCGCAGCGGGTCGTACTCGCCCACCCGGCCCCCGTCGCCGGTATAATTGACGCCGCGGTATGTGGGGACAAATCTAAACTGGTATTTCGTGCCTCCGGATGTGCTCGAAAGCGTCTCGGAGAGTGGCAGCAGCGCCGCCGCCATCGCCGGAGAGCTGTATAGATATACGTCTGTAACGGCTCTCGCCGTGCTTTCGTCATGCGTGATCAGAGAGGTCTGCGAAGGCGGCAAAAAACCACCCTTCTCGTCAACGAACCTGCTGCCGCCGGTAGCCGACGCCACATCGCTGCCGTGAATGGAACTGTGGCAGGCCGTGCAGTTGTTCAGGAGAGGCACCGAAGTGCCGTCATGGTGCCCGGAATGGCACTGCAGGCAGAGATAGGGCGGATTCACCGTCACCATACCCGCGTACATCGAGCCGTGGGGAGTGTGGCATTTCATGCAGTCCTCGGTCACAGGCGGGTGTTGGTAGGTATAGGGGCCCCGGTATTGAGGATGGCAGCGGTAACAGATGTTGTTCCAGCCTCTTCCACGCAGGTTCAGCCCGTTTATCCCGTCGTGGGGGTTGTGACAGTCCGTACAGAGCATCTTGCCCTCGCGCAAGGGATGGTGGTAGGGCAGATTTTCCTGGGCGGCCTCCTCCGCGTGGCATCTTGTGCATGATTCGTTCCGCTCTATACGCCGCTTGCGCAGGTCAACGGGGGCCTGGGAATTGTGCACCTTATGGCAGTCCACGCAGCGCAGGCCCTCCCGCACGTGGGACGACGCGGCCCAGTTCTCGAGTTCCGTATCCCGCGAATGGCACCGGAGGCAGTAACCGTTGGCAACCCTTGACGATGCGTTTACAAAGTTATTTATGGGTTTGGCGGGATTCTGTGAATGTATGGCGCCGGGACCGTGGCAGCTCTCGCAACCGACGTTTCTGAACGAATGCACGGTCTGCCCGAAGTGTTGAGCGGCCGTCAAATGGCATCTGGAGCATTCGGCGGATCCGACGTATCCGGCGCCAGTGGACTTCGCGCCCTTTTCATAGGTCTGCCAGGAAGATCCGCCGGCATTGGCTGCATGCGCAGGCGCGCCCGCGGCCAGCCGGAAAAGCAGACAAGCGCCCGAAAGCAAAATCAGTAAGGACCTTGCGTTTTCCCTGCCCGACCCCATCTGTCCGCTCCGCACCCGCTTTCTCAAATAAAGCGTGATTGAGATTCCCCGCGTCAATTTTTGCCCACATGGAATCTAATGCAAGGAATGTTTTAATTATGTTCGATCGTCCGACCCCGCGGCAAGTCCTGCGATACGCAGGAGATTACGCTCGCTATCCATTTAAACCCTGGATGCTATCTCATATAAATCGAGAGTACCAGATTCCAGTCCTGTTTTGAACTGTTTTTTGTGCCGCCGTATCTCAAAATTGGCCCTGAAACGAAAGAGAGAGGAAATCGCGCCGGACAAGTTCTGCCCGTTTTTCCATTTACGACGCGGTATGCCTTGAGACTCAGCCCCTTGCAGCCGGGAGAAAAACGATTTTGAGACGGGTCCTAATAGCGCGGGCCGTAATACGGGCCGTACGGGTTCGGTCCGTAGGGATTATGGTAAAAGGGGCCATAGTAGGGGTAGTAGGGCGGAGGGGGCGTGGTGTTGAGCATCGGCTTTTTCCATAGACGTATCCGGGCTATATTAAAGACCGTAAAGGTATAATGGCCGCTGTCCAGCTTTGCTATCCTTGTCCCCGTGAAATAACCGGCGACGGTGATGTATGCGCCTTTCTTGTAGACGGCGGGATCGAGGATGCCGTTTGCCCTGCTCCGGACGGCCAGGTATCTGCCCCCGGCGGCCATGACCGTCTCAGGCACGCCGTCGGAATTTACCGGTATATTGAGGGCCTCTATCACGGAACCTTCGTCCGTGACCCTGGTGCTTATTATTTTTCCGCCCAGTATGAAGAGCCTGCCCCTGTACAGGCCGGGGTCGGCGG
The DNA here is from genome assembly GCA_021790695.1 of Nitrospirota bacterium. Classification (GTDB taxonomy): domain Bacteria; phylum Nitrospirota; class Thermodesulfovibrionia; order Thermodesulfovibrionales; family JdFR-88; genus JAJYGJ01. The sequence goes on from JAJYGJ010000027.1 coordinate 5,864, forward strand.
CGAGCGCCCGGAGAGAAACGTTTCTCGCGCCGCGCCTGAGAAGTTCACTGTTTATGGCGGGGCTTGCGCAGGCCGTTAAAACGCCAAGGAGCGCAAACAGGCAAACCACCGCAAGGCTCCTATTCACGGAGTATGCCTCCCTCTTTGGCCGGTTCGGCATTCATCAGGGCCGCGCCCCCTTTCCTGAAAGGCAGGATTGCAATTTCGGGCATACCTTCCCACGCCACATTATACCGCAAACCCTTCGGGGCCGGGGTGGAACCCCAAGGCGGATTTTTTCAATGATTTATATTTGACGTGGATTCTCCGCCCGATTTTATCCTTAACAAAATAAAATTCCGGCCGGGGAATGACGAATTTGGGACTTTTTAAGCAGCCTCTAATTTCAAAAGAGGCAAATTTCAAAAAAGGCGGAAATGATTTATCATAGGAAATGCAAACTATCTTGTTCCGGCCGGACAATTCACCGGAGAGGGCACCGGACGGGGATAAAGCCGTGTTTTACAAATGGGCGACGGCCCTCGCGCTGATCACCATTTTTTATAACCTGATCGAGGGCCTGGTCTCCGTCTTCCTGGGCGCCAGAGGCGGGACGGTCTCGCTCTTTGGTTTTGGAATAGATTCTTTTGTCGAGGTAATATCGGGTGTCGGAATATGGCACATGGTCCGGAGGATGAAGCGAAATGGTTGCGAGGAACGGGACAGATTCGAAAACACCGCGCTCAGGATTACCGGGACCGCTTTTTATGTCCTCGCCGCCGGCCTGGCTCTCACCGCGCTCATCGATATTTACAAAGGCTACAAGCCGGAGACGACCCTGTGGGGCGTTATCGTGGCCGTCATTTCAATCCTCACGATGTCGATACTCATCCGTTACAAGCTGAAGGCCGGCCGGCGGTTCTCCTCCCGCGCCCTGATCGCCGACGCATCCTGTTCAAAAACATGCCTGTATCTTTCAGTCGTCCTTTTGATTGCAAGCCTGGGCTATGAGGCGTTCGGCGTCGGCCTGATGGATTCACTGGGCGCAATCGGCATCGCCGTTTTCTCTTTCAGGGAAGGACGCGAGGCGTTCACAAAGTCAAAAGGCCAGTTGTGCCGCTGCGAATCCGCGTGCGAAAATCCCCCGGGATAACCGCATCCCTCCTTGCGGCCTGTCTGGTTTTGGCCGCGGCCGCGCCGGTTTTCGCGGGGCCGCCTTTTCTGACTGACGACCCCGTGCCAGTGGCCCTCGGGCATTACGAGTTTTACGTCTTTTCCACCTTTGATGATGGTCAAAACGGCACGGTCATCCAGGCGCCGGCCTTCGAATTCAACGCCGGCATCGCCCCCGATACCCAGTTTCATCTGGTCCTGCCGTTTACGGTTGCCCTGCCCGAAGGCGGACCTTCGGCCTGCGGCCCCGGGGACACCGAGGCCGGGATAAAGTACAGGTTCATGGGGGAATCGAAAAACCGGCCCCAGGCCGGGATATTCCCCATGATAGAGCTTCCCTCCGGGAGCGCATCGAGGGGGCTTGGAAACGGGCGGGCGCAGGAGAAAATCCCGGTCTGGCTCCAGAAGAGTTTTGGCCCGTGGACCACTTACGGCGGGATGGGTTACACGATAAACCAGGCCCCGTACGGCAGGAATTATCTTTTCGGAGGCTGGCTCTTACAGAAGGATATTAGCGAAAAGCTCACGCTTGGAGGCGAGGTCTTCGCGCTCGGCGCCACGGCGGATGATGAACGGTCCACGGCCATATTCAATTTTGGGGGATATTATAATTTCACCGGAAATATGAGCCTCCTCTTCACGGCGGGCCACAGCTTCCTGGGGGGAAGGCACTTCGTGGGCTACCTGGGGCTTTACTGGACCGGCCCCATCAGGCCCGCGGGGCGAAGACATATTGACGCATATCCGGTTATACCGGCGAAAGCCGGCATCCTGTGACTTTCCCCGAAATAGAACAAAGCCGCTCAGGATCCCGCCCGATTTTATCCTTAATATAATGGCTCTTCCGGCTTGTGTGCGGGTGTCAGGCATTTGGTTGTCTGCCCACAGGAAACCCGGTAGATCCAATATAATAAAATCCCTGCCCGGAATAACAACAGTTAATGCAACGACAGGGTAAATTTAACTTCAGCCGATCCAGACGGTTTTCCGCCTGTCAGCCATCCCGTCCGTGATATTGTTTGTCGTCCCCCTGTAGCCCACCTTAAGGCTTGACTCAAGCCCGTAATACTTAAGGCAGGTCCCGCATGAAAATATCTCCGCGCCCATCCGCTCGATTTCCTTCAGCACGGGGACCATCTCTTCATCAAGGGTGGTAAGTTTCACCCCGGCGTTAAGGAAAAAGACCGTATGCGGGACTTCCTTTGTGACCTTCATGGTCTCGAAGAACCCTTTCATCAGCATCCGGCCAAGATTTTCCTCTTTTCCCAACTGGTCCGAAGCCACAACCATGAGGATGTCTCTTCTTTCGTCCGCAGGCTCCTCTTTTTTCTCTCCGGGCCCCGCGCCGGCGGGCTGGCAGAGATAACCCTTTACTATTTTCACCCTGAAGTCCGCCCCCTCCCGCGAAAGCTCCGCATGGCAGCCGCCGCCTTGGGCAAACATCACCAGGTTATCCGCTGAGCCGTAATTGTCCACCAGGACTTCCACTATGCCTTCCCCGATTTTTGCCAATGCCTCCTGCGCCAACAAGACCGGTTTGGGGCACGAAAGCCCCCTTGCGTCGATAATCATGTGACTGCCTCCCATTTCGCTTTTTCGTTTGCTCATCCTTCCTGAACATGCGCCGTTTGCGCATACAATGCCGCTCCAAGGGCCCCGGTAATTTCAGGGGTCTCCGGCGTCCGGATGCCTTTACCCGCGCCTGCCTCGAGCAGGCCTTTGAGCAGGTTGTTCCTGGCGCAGCCGCCGGCAAATACAACGTCGCTTTCGCAAGGCACCCTGCGCAGCATCGAAAGCACCTTGTTGGCTGCCGAGCGGCACAGGGCCAGGGCTATGTCTTCCCTCGCCGCGCCTTTCGTTATGAGGGAGACGACCTCGGATTCGGCAAAAACCGTGCACATGCTGTTAATCCGCAGCTCCCCGCGGCCTTCAGGCGATATGCGGCCAAAATCCTCAAGGCTGTAGCCAAGCGCCCTGGCCATTATCTCAAC